>DASYGQ010000366.1:0-16260 GCA_035999585.1 Bacteroidia bacterium
ACCGCCTTCCACCCCCTGCATGTTAAATGCGAGGATACCGGCTGCAATCAGACCTACGTGTGCAATGGAGGAATAAGCAATCAGACGTTTGTAATCCTTCTGGTTGATCGCCAGCAGTGAACCGTAAATGATACTGATGACAGCGAGCAGGATAGCCACATTGCCCCAGTCATGCAAAGCCTGTGGAACAACAGGAAGCATCCAGCGCAGCAAACCATAGGTTCCCATCTTCAGCATGATACCGGAAAGAAGCATCGTTCCCTGTGTCGGGGCATTGACATAGGTATCGGGCTGCCAGGTGTGGAAAGGGAAGACCGGCATTTTGATGGCGAAAGCCAGGAACATGCACCAGAAGAAAACCGCCTGCGCCTTCACCGGCATGCCTGCACCGGCTGCATACAAGGCATCGATGTTGAAGGAATGTTCTCCGGCAGTATGCAGGTACAAATAAATCAGTGCGGCGAGCATAAACAAACTGCCGAAGAGCGTGTAGATAAAAAATTTGAAGGTGATGCGCGCACGTCCCTCTCCGCCCCACAGCAGGCAGATGAAATAGATCGGCAGCAACGCAAGCTCCCAGAAGACATAAAAGAGAAAGCCATCCATCGCCACAAACACACCGATGAGCGCCATCTGCATGAACAGGATAAGCATGTAAAAGGCGTTCGGGTTTTTGTACTCTTTCGAAAAAGAAGAAAGGATGATGAAAGGAACAAGCAGTGTGGTCAGGAACACCATCAGCAGGCTGACACCGTCCAGGGCAATTTCAAAGCTGATTCCCATGGAGGGAATCCAGGGACACCAGAGCTTCAGCAGGGGGCTGTTGTGATCGTGATTGTACTGAACCCAGGCAACAAGTGTCAGGATCAATTCAATGATAGAGAATGCAAGTGCCGCTTTCTTTACGGTCTCACCCTTGACAAGCAAGAGGAGAATCGCGGCAAGCAAAGGCCAGAAAAGGAGTAAACCGATGATCATAGAATCTGAATCTTCTTAGAAAAATTTAACGAATAACATCAAAACAATGCTCAATACCATGGCAAAAAGGTAAAACCCGATGTGGCCGGTCTGCATCAGGCGCAGCCCGCCACTCGCCTTGTTTACCATGGTCCCCACCCCATTCACTATGCCATCAATGAACTTCGATTCAATGATCCGGTCGAAGATGGAAGAGATCATGTTCAGAGGCTTGGTGATCAGCATCTCGTAAATTTCATCCACATAATATTTATTGTAAACCACTTTCTGAAGCGGTGATATCTCGGCTCCTTCTTCGGCAGGCAACTGTCCGCGCTTCACGTAAACAACATGCGCCAGTCCGATAACCACAACCAGCAGGGCCACGGAAATAATCATGAGGCTGAGTTCTTTTGATTCACTCAGACCGGTAAACGACAATCCCAGCACGGGCGACAGGAAGCCGCTCAGCCAGTGTGAATTCCGCATCAGGGCATCCGGCACACCCATAAATCCTCCAACCATGGCCAGCACCGCAAGCACCATCAGTGGAATGGTCATGGAACTCGGTGACTCATGCAAATGATGTTCCTGCTCGTGCGTGCCTCTGAACTTACCGTGAAACGTCAGGAAATAAAGGCGGAACATATAGAAGCAGGTCATCAGCGATCCGACAAGTCCGAGTATCCAGAAGAAATTATTGTGTGCAAAAGCATGGGCGAGGATTTCGTCTTTCGAAAAGAAACCGGCGAAAGGAGGGATCCCCGAAATGGCAATTGTCCCGATGAGGAAAGTGATGTGTGTGATGGGAAGGTGTTTTTTCAATCCTCCCATTTTGCGGATATCCTGTTCTCCGCTCATGGCATGAATCACGCTTCCGGAACCCAGGAACAAAAGGGCTTTGAAGAAAGCATGTGTTGCAACGTGAAACACGGCACCCGAATAAGCACCAACACCCAGGCCGAGGAACATATAACCCAGCTGGGAAACGGTGGAGTAAGCGAGTACTTTTTTAATGTCGTTCTGGAAAATACCGATCGTAGCACCGAAGATCGCGGTGAACAAACCGATTCCGGCAACCACCTCCATAGAAACAGGAGCCAGTGAGTATAATACATTTGAACGGGCAATCATATAGATACCCGCAGTAACCATGGTGGCGGCATGGATCAGCGCCGATACAGGAGTTGGTCCTGCCATGGCATCCGGCAGCCAGGTATACAAGGGAATCTGTGCGCTCTTACCGATGGCTCCGATAAAGAGGAGTAGTGTGATGGCAATGATGGTGGGATTATTGGCACCGAATCCGGAAGCCTGTGCAAAAACATCTTTGTAAGTGATCGAACCGAAGGTGGTGAAGATAAGCAGGATACCCAGCAGGAAACCCAGGTCACCGATCCGGTTCATGATGAAGGCTTTCTTTGCCGCGTTGTTGTAGGATGTATTCTTGAACCAGAAGCCGATGAGCAGGTAGGAACAGAGTCCGACACCTTCCCAACCCACGAACATGATCAGGTAGTTATTTCCCAGCACCAGCAGGAGCATGAAAAAGATAAACAGGTTCAGGTAAGAGAAGAAACGGCGGAATCCGTCGTCATCGTGCATATAGCCTGTGGAGTATACATGGATAAGGAAGCCGACACCTGTAATGATCATAAGGAAAAGTGCCGACAGCGGATCAACCAGGAAAGAGAATCCTGCTTTAAAGGTGCCGGAGGTAATCCAGTCGAACAAGGGAACATTCACAATGGCATGTGTGCTGTTTTCATGCAGGAAAATCAGCAACGATACAACAAAGGATGCTGCGATTGAGCCGCAGGCGACAATGCCTGTAAGGCCTTTGGAGAGTTTTCTGTTCAGAAGCCCGGTTATCAGAAAACCGAGGAGCGGAAACAGTGGGATCAACCAGACATAATTTACTACCATACGCTATCTTTCGAAAACTATTAATTAAGGAACCGTGAACGTTCAGTTTACCATTTCAGCTTATTCAGCACATCAATATCGCTCGACTTGGTGTTTCTGTATATCATCGTGAGTATCGCAAGTCCCACCGCCACTTCGGCAGCAGCCACAGCCATGATGAAAAACACGAATACCTGACCTGAACTGTCGGACAGGTAACGCGAGAATGCAACAAGTAAAAGATTAACCGCATTCAGCATAAGCTCGATGCACATGAAAATAATGATTGCATTCCGGCGGAAGAGAACACCCAGCACACCAATCGTAAAAAGAATGGCGCTCAGCAAAATGTAATAATTCAGAGGTACTCCGTTGATGACGTTGTTCATATCAGTGAATTTCTTTTTTACCCAGCATGACAGCCCCAACCATAGCAGCCAGGAACAATACCGATGATATTTCAAAAGGAAGCAGAAAGGGACCGAATAAGGTCGCGCCCAGATTTTCAACCAGTCCGATATTCGTGTTTTCAGGATTTGCCTTGCTGATCACCTCCGCACCTTTCAGTGAACCCACCAGTGTAATCATCAGCAGTCCGCCCGCTATCACAGCCGCAAACTTAATCCATACCGGCTTATGCGGTTCCACCTCCTCATTCAGGTTCAGCATCATGATCACATACAGGAACAACACCATGATGGCGCCTGCATATACAATGATGTGAACAGCTGCGAGGAACTGCGCATTAAGCAGGAAATAGTGGCCGGCTATTCCGAAGAAAGTGACAATCAGGTAGAGGACACTGTGAACAGGGTTCTTGGAAAAGACAACCATCAGAGCACTGAAGATAACCAGTACGGAGAGGAAGTAAAAAAGGTATTGTGTGATCATACGTTAAAAAAAATTTAGATATTCCCTGCTCAGTGTGAATGTCCGTTCTTGGGAGCGCCCTTCTGATCTTTCCAGGTCTGGTTATGTTCAAAGTCCTTGTTCTTCTTGAATGCAGCCACATCCGCTGTTTCTCTCACCGACACATCGATCGGAGCATTCAAAGGATCCACGAGCTTATCTTTTCCATAAATGAAGGTATCCCTTTCATATTCAGTAGGCACGATACGATCTGTCAGGAAAATCGCTTCTTTCGGACAGGCTTCTTCGCAGAGCCCGCAGAAAATACAGCGAAGCATATTGATCTCATAGATTGAAGCGTACTTTTCCTCCCGGTATAATTTCTCTTCTCCTTTTTCACGCTCAGCGGCAACCATGGTAATGGCTTCGGCCGGGCAGGCCACGGCACACAAACCACATGCGGTACAGCGCTCCGCACCGTTTTCGTCGCGCTTGAGCACATGCATGCCCCGGTAGACAGGAGCAAAATCACGTGTTTCTTCGGGGTAATTGATGGTGGCCTTTTTCGTGAAAAAATGGCTCATCGTAATCCTCAGTCCGTTGAAGATAGCCGGGAGATATAATTTCTCGGCCCAAGTCATTTCTTTCTTGACAACAACTTTCGACCTGTTTGTTAATGACTGCATTTCCTTATTGTTTGCAATAATTTGTCTTGCTATATTTTATGCTGAAGCCACATCACGATACCTGTTATGAAGATGTTGAGGATCGACAAAGGTATCAATATTTTCCAGCCCAGATTCATGAGCTGATCGTATCTGAAACGCGGTACAGTCCAGCGAATCCACATGAAAAAGAAAATGAAAAAACATGTTTTTCCCATCATTACCAGGAAGCCGAGGACGGTCATCAGCAGCGCATGGTTTTCGGCGAGACGGAGCAGGAACGGAAAATTATATCCTCCGAAAAACAAAGAGGCCATAACCGCCGAAGAGATGAACATATTGATGTATTCGGCAAAAAGATAAAAGCCCAGTTTCATGGAGCTGTATTCGGTGTGATAGCCACCCACAAGTTCCGATTCACATTCGGGAAGATCGAAAGGTGTGCGGTTGGTTTCTGCAAAGGCACAGATCAGGAAAATGAGGAAGCCCAGCGGCTGATACAATACATTCCAGTGCCAGCTGGCTTGCTGCGCCACAATTTCTCCAACACTCAATGTATGCGTGGTCATGATCAGCGCGATGATCGAAAGGCCCATGGCCACTTCATAGCTGATCATTTGCGACGAAGCACGGATGGCGCCAAGCAGTGCATACTTATTGTTGGAAGCCCAGCCACCGATCATAATTCCGTATACGCCGATTGAAACAACACCGAAAAGATACAGGATACCGATGTTCACATCCGTAATCTGAAGCGGAAAAATATGATGTGCGCTCTGATAAGCAGGAGCCCAGGGAATCACGACACCTGTCATGCAGGCCGTAAGCATAGCAATGGAGGGGCCGAGAATAAACAGCCATTTATTGGAAACACTGGGAATGATTTCTTCCTTCATGAACATTTTTAGTCCGTCGGCCAGCGGCTGCAGAATCCCAAAAGGTCCTGCACGGTTCGGACCGAGACGATCCTGCAGGAAGGCAGCCACCTTGCGCTCGGCATAGGTTGAATACATGGCAACCACGAGCGCCAGTGTAAACACACACAGAACAAGAATTATTTTGTAAATCAGAAACGTTGAAAATGCCATAAATTATACGTTGTTAGGATTCAATGCGCCTTCTCCGAGTGCCGGTTTCTTTCCGCCTTTGTTTCTCTGACGGGCCACATCAAGCTTCAGCTGATTCAATGATTCATAATGATTGGCAGAAATAACGGAATGCCTGTCGATATGCGCAGGACCTTCAATGATCCAGTCGCTGATGTGTTTCTTTTCAAAACGGCATTCGTTGCAGATCCAGTCGACCACCTCACCATAGTTGTCTTTCCGGGCAGTGACGCGAAGCACTTCCTCTCCTTTTTCCCACAACCTCACTTTACCGGCGCATTTCTTACAATCGCGGTGTGCATCCACCGGCTTGGTGAACCATACACGGCTTTTGAAACGGAAGGTCTTATCGGTCAATGCTCCCACAGGGCATACATCGATCATGTTTCCTGAAAAATCATTCTGGATCGCATTCTGAATATAGGTGGATATCTCAGCCACCTCTCCCCTGTTCATCACTCCGTGCACACGTCCATCGGTGAGTTGTTCGGCTACTTTCACACAACGGTAGCAAAGGATGCAGCGTGTCATGTGAAGCTTGATGTAATTGCCGATATCTATTTTCTCAAAGGTGCGGCGGGGGAATTCATAACGTGTCCTGGCTTTGCCATGCTCATAACCGAGGTCCTGCAGGTGACATTCGCCTGCCTGGTCGCAGATGGGGCAATCGAGCGGGTGATTAAGCAGCAGAAATTCAACAACACCGGCGCGGGCTTCGAGCAGGGCGGGAGAAGTCAGGTTTTTCACTTCCATTCCGTCCATCACAGTGGTGCGGCAGGAAGCAACGGGCTTGGGCATGGGCCGCGGATCTTTTTCCGAGCCTTTGCTCACCTCCACAATGCAGGTGCGGCAATAGCCTCCGCTGGTTTTCAGCTTCGAATAATAGCACATGGCCGGTGGCACACTTTCCCCACCGAGCATGCGTGCAGCATTCAGGATGGTTGTTCCGTCCGGCACTTCAATCGTCTGTCCGTCAATGGTTACTTTTGGCATCTCTTCTTTTTTTGTTGTCCGCGCTTACGCGAGGATCCGTATTATGCTGGCTGCAAATTGTTCAGCCGGTAATAATGCTTTACATCTTTGATATTCTGAGGATTCTTGACATACTCCTCAAACTCCGCACGGAAGTGACGTATGGCAGCAGCAACAGGCCATGCGGCAGCTTCGCCGAGCGGACAAATCGTCTTGCCTTCAATCTTCCCCTGAATATCCCAAAGCAGGTCTACATCAGAAAGGGTGCCGTGGCCATCCAGGATTTTATGCAGTATTTTTTCCATCCATCCTGTTCCTTCGCGGCAGGGGCTGCATTGTCCGCAGCTTTCATGATGGTAGAAACGTGCAAAGGTGTAGAGGTTTTTAACAATGCTTGTGGTCTCGTCCATCACAATGAACCCGCCGGAACCCATCATGGTTCCTGTCTGGAAGCCACCATCACCCAGCGATTCATAGCTCATCAGGCGGGGTTCGCCTTTGGCTGTTTTCAAGATCAGTTCGGCGGGCAGGATGGGAACCGAAGATCCTCCGGCCACAACGGCTTTCAGTTTTCGTCCTCCTTTGATACCTCCGCAATAGGCATCTGAATAAATAAACTCTTCAACAGGAACACCCAGTTCGATTTCATACACACCGGGCTTGTTGATATGCCCGCTGGCGGAAATGAGCTTGGTGCCGGTTGATTTACCGATTCCGATCTTTGCATATTCATCGCCACCCATGTTCACGATTGGAACTACAGCGGCAATGGTTTCAACGTTGTTGACAACGGTCGGGCAACCCCATGCCCCTGCAATGGCAGGGAACGGAGGCTTGATGCGCGGGTTACCGCGTTTGCCTTCGAGTGACTCGAGCAGTGCGGTTTCTTCTCCGCAGATATAAGCACCTGCACCGATCTGCACATAGCAGTCGTGCGAAAAGCCGCTGCCCAGTATGTTTTCACCCAGCCATCCGTTGGCGTAGGCTTCTTCAATGGCTTTTTCAAGGATCTGAGCCACGTAATAATATTCACCGCGGATATAGATATACGATGTGCGGGCACCCAGCGCGAAGCTTGAGGTGATCATTCCTTCAATGAGCAGATGCGGGATCCGCTCCATGAGGTAGCGGTCTTTGAATGTTCCGGGTTCTGATTCATCGGCATTGCAAACGAGGTAACGGGCCACTCCGGGAGGCTTTGCCAGGAAGCTCCATTTCAGTCCGGTAGGAAAGCCGGCGCCGCCGCGTCCGCGCAGGCCCGACTTCTTCACTTCTTCCACCAACGCTTCAGGCGTCATCGTCTTCAGTGCCTTTTCAACGGAAGCATAGCCCCCCATCTGGCGGTAAACGGAATAGGTATTGATTCCGGGTACGTGGTCGTGTTCTAACAATAACTTCCTTGCCATGCTTATACGTTTGTTGATTCTGCCTTATCGGTATAATTTCTGCGTCGTCCTTCTGCCTTGAATTTATCCAGCAGTGTGTCGACTTTTTCCAGCGTGAGGTTCTCGTAATAATCGGCTCCCACCTGCATCATGGGTGCTGTGCCGCAAGAGCCAAGGCATTCCACTGTTTTGATGGTAAACATACCATCGGGTGTGGTCTGTCCTTCTTTGATGTTGAGGCGTTTTTCAATGTGCTTTATCACATCTTCAGCGCCCATCAGCCAGCAGGAAGAGGTGCGGCAGATTTCCAGATGGCACTTGCCAACAGGCTTGAGGTTGAACATGGAATAAAAGGAAGCAACTTCAAACACCTCCACCGGCTGTATGTTTAAGATAGCTGCCACATATTCCATTACCTGCGGACTGAGCCAGCCTTCGAATTCGGCCTGTGCCAGGTGAAGAATCGGGATGAGCGCCGATTTGTGTTTTCCTTCGGGATAACGCTTCATCAGCTTCCGGGCCAATGCAAGTGTTTCAGGAGAAAATTCTATTTTTTTTGTCATTGCAATCTATTCTTATCCGACAATTTTATTCTTTATCAATACTTCTATCAGGCATCCAGTTCACCTGCAATCACATTCATCGAGCTCATCGTCAGGATAGCATCCGACAGCATGCCACCCTTGATGATTTCCGGATAGGCCTGATAATAAATAAAGCAGGGCCTGCGGAAATGCAAACGGTAAGGTGTGCGGGCTCCGTCGCTCACGAGGTAGAAACCAAGTTCGCCATTGCCGCCTTCCACCGCATGGTATACTTCGCCTTTGGGAACATCCATCTCGCCCATCACAATTTTAAAGTGATAGATCAGGGCTTCCATATTATTGTAAACATCTTCTTTCGGAGGCAGATAGAATTCAGGCACATCGGCATGGAATGGGCCCGAAGGCATTTTCCTGATCGCCTGCTCAATGATGCTTAAGCTTTCCCACATCTCTTCATGACGCACCATGTAACGGTCGAACACATCACCGCCTGTACCCACCGGTATTTTGAAATCAAAATCTTCGTAAGAGGAATAAGGATTGGCTACACGCACATCGTAATCGACTCCGGCAGCACGCAGGTTGGGGCCGGTAAAGCCGTATGACAAAGCCATCTCGGCAGATACCGGTCCGCATTTGATGGTGCGGTCCATAAATATTCTGTTTCTTGTCACCAGACTATCGAACTCGCGCAGGGCAGCCGGAAACTCTTTCATGAACTTATCGATCTTGGCCCAGGTAACCGGAGAGAAATCCCGTTCCATACCGCCGATACGGCCGATATTGGTGGTGAGCCTTGCTCCGCAAACGCTTTCGTAAATTTCATAGATCAGCTCACGCCACTGAAAAAGGTACAGAAAGCCTGTCATGGCGCCGGTATCAACAGCAATAACGGTATTACACACGATGTGATCGGAGATACGTGCCAGCTCCATGATGATGACGCGCAGGTATTCGGCACGCTTTGGAATGGTGGCACCGATAAGCTTCTCAACCGTCATGTGCCATCCCATGTTGTTGATGGGCGATGAACAATAGTTCAGGCGGTCGGTGAGCGGTGTGATCTGGTTGTATGGTTTATGCTCTGCAATCTTTTCAAAAGCGCGGTGGATGTATCCGACTGTTGATTCAGCTTCCCGGATAATTTCCCCGTCCATCTTCAGGATGTTCTGGAAAATACCATGGGTGGCGGGGTGTGTGGGGCCGAGGTTGAGGATGGAGTATTCTTTCTCCGCAGGTTTCTCAACGGTTATTATTTCTTCGGTAACTGCTTTTTGCTTCTGTTTGCTCATTTCAAAAATTATTATCGGCCAAACATGGTATCATCCTTGTCATTTCTTGAGCCATCTTCCAGGGCATATTCCTTGCGCATGGGGAAATAATTCATTTCATCCATATTCAGGATACGCTTCAGATTCGGATGACCCTTGAAATTGATTCCGAAGAAATCATATTCCTGACGCTCCATCCAGTTGGCCGAAGGATACAGCACTGTGGCCGTAGGCACTGTTGTATCGCTTGATGCCGTATATATTTTCAGGCGTATGCGGTAGTTCTTCACCATGTTGTGAAGCTGGTACATGACGCAGAATTCCCGGCCTTTGTCTTTCGGGTAATGAATGACGCAGAGCGTGGTCAGGAAATGAAAATTAAGTTCGGGATCTTCCTTCAGGAAGCGAAGGATGTCAATGATGCTTTCTTTTTTGACAGTGAAAACAGGGAAGTCGTAATCAAGCTGGGCTGATACGAATGCTTCTCCGAATTTTGCTTTCAGCTGATCCTGGATGGTACTGAGCAAGGCTTGTTTCTCCATAATTATTCGATGCCGTATTTCGCCAGCAATGCTTTGTATTCAGGTGTGTCGCGGCGGCGGATTGATTCTGATTCAACGAGATGCTGTATTTTCAAAATGCCATCGATGATCTGCTCGGGACGTGGCGGGCAGCCAGGGACATATACATCTACAGGAATGATCCGGTCGATTCCCTGCAGGACGCTGTAAGAGTCGAAGATCCCTCCGCTGGAGGCGCAGGCACCAACCGACAGCACCCATTTGGGCTCTGCCATCTGTTCATATACCTGCCTCAGGATCGGGCCCATCTTTTTCGCAATTGTGCCCATCACCATCAGAAGATCTGCCTGACGGGGCGAGAAGCTCAGACGCTCGGCACCGAAACGGCCCAGGTCATAATGCGAACCCATCGTGGCCATGAACTCAATACCACAACAGGATGTTGCAAAAGGCAAAGGCCAGAGCGAATTGGCGCGGGCCATCCCAACAGCTTTGTCAATGGATGTGGCAAAAAAGCCCGGTCCTTCCATTCCCGGAGGCGTCGGGCTGATCAATATATTTTCTTTTGTAGTGCTCATTTGCTGATTTTAACCATTCGTTTCTCTTACTCCCACTTCAGAGCGCCTTTCTTGATGATATAATAAAAGCCCAGCAGCAGGAAACCCATGAATGTCATCATCTCAAAAAATCCGGTATGACCCAGTTTCACGAAATTCACAGCCCAGGGATACATGAAAATCACCTCCACGTCAAACAGCACAAAGAGGATTGCCACCAGAAAATATTTGATGGAGAAAGGGACACGTGCATTGCCCTGTGCTTCGATCCCGCACTCGAACACATCAAGCTTGATTTTAGATTTCTTTTTCGGACCCAGCAGGTGGGTCACCAGCATCACGCCCACCACAAAACCGATGGCTACAAGGAACATGAGCAGGATTGGTAAATAATCCAAAGAAGAGCCGGGGACTTCCAATAGCATAAGAAAGGGTTTAAATAGGGTGTAAGGTTAGTTATTTCTTAAGAAACACCCAAAAATTCAGGTACAAATTTACAAAAAAGCCCGGTTCTGAATCTGAAAATATTTGAAAACTCTTCGCTTCTTATTTTATTGTTCCTTTTTAATTTTTTGTCTTTTGTTTTATCCAAAAAAATAATGGGCTGTCTCATAAAGACAACCCATTATTTTTAAACGATGAAGCGCTTTTAATAGACGATCACCTTTCGGACAGCATGCTGTTTTGCATTGGATAGCGATAACATATATACTCCTGCGCTGCAACCCTGCAAGGTGATGGTTTGATGGAAATGGCCGTTCAGGTTTGGCAATGATTCCGTGAAAACAAGTTTCCCGATCATGTCATACACATTCAGCATATAATTCCCAGGCTCATTCACATTAACGTTCAGATCAAAAACACCATTATTGGGGTTCGGGAACAGGTTGAATTCTTCAATCACCTGATGATCCTCTATTCCGGTTGCCAGATACGATGCCGAACTTGCAGAACAGCCTGCCGTATTCGTCACCGTTACCATGTAGTTTCCGGGGAAGGTGGTTCCTGTATAAGTCTGCGATGTTGCACCCGGTATCAGGGTTCCATTCAGATACCACTGATACGTTACACCTGTGGCAGAGGTTGAAAGTACGGAGCCGGCTCCTGTAACAACCGGTGTCGGAGGGACGGCACTCAGGCTGACTGTAACCGTGGATGTGCCCGAACATGTTCCGCTATGTACAGTAACTGTGTAGGTTGTAGTCGCCGAGGGCGATGCCACGGGGTTCGGGATGGTTGTGGAACTCAGCCCTGTCGGCGGGTTCCAGCTGTATGTGCTGCCACCGCTGGCGTTGAGCTGTGTGCTTTTACCGGGACAAACAGATGCGTTCGATCCGGCGCTTGCGGTGATTGAAGTATTGACGGTCACCGTTACCGTGGTCGTACTGGTACAGCCTGCAGCACTTGCTCCACCTACGGTATAGGTCATCGTCGTTGCCGGTGAAGCTGTTACGCTGGCGCTTGTCGTAGAGCTCAATCCGGTGGAAGGGCTCCATGTATAAGTAGATGCTCCGCTTTCAGTAAGCACGATATTTCCTCCCGCACAAATAGTTGGAGATGCCGGACTGCCTGTCAGAACAGGCTTTGGATTCACCGTGATGGCAACTGTAGCCGTATTGGAACATCCTCCGGCATTGGTTCCGGTAACTGTATAGGTGGTTGTTGCAGCAGGAGAGGCTGTGACAGGCGAGCCTGTCGTAGCACTTAATCCTGTGGAAGGGCTCCAGCTGTATGTGGTGCCACCACCCGCAGTCAGGCTCGATGTACCTCCGGCACAGAAAGAGGAAGCTGAAGCTGTTCCGGTAATCGCAGGTTTGGGATTAACTGTAAGCGCTACGGTGGATGTGTTTGTACATCCCCCTGCACTCGTTCCGGTAACGGTATACGTTACGGAAGAGGTGGGACTGGCCGTCACACTTGCACTGGTGGTGGAGCTCAGTCCGGTTGAAGGGCTCCAGCTGTATGTGGAAGCGCCTCCGGCAGTGAGGGTGCTGGACCCACCTGCACAGAAAGTGGATGAGGATGCGCTGGATGTCACAACGGGCTTGCCACTCACCGTGATCACCTGCGTGTGTGAATTATTACCGGAGGCATTGCTGGCTGTCAGCGACACGGTATAGGAACCGGCGGTGGCAAACACAATACCGGAAGGATTTTGAACAGCTGATGTGGCCGGAGTGCCGCCGGGGAAGCTCCAGCTCCAGGCTGTGGGTGTACCTGTTGAATTATCGGTAAAGTTCACGGAAGCACCAGCACATATCGAAGTGCTGCTTGCTGAGAAAGTCGCTGTAGGCGCTGTTCCTGCAGAAGGCACATACAATGGGACTTCCCATATTCCACGCCCGAATGTTGCGGCACGGAGTTTTCCGGTAGCCGCATATATTTCCATTTGCATCACGATGGCATTGGGCAATCCTGTATTGTAAGCCTGCCAGGTGCTGAGTGTGCTGTCGCGGTAATAAACGCCTACATCCATACCAATATAAACGGCCCCGTGAGCATTAGGTGAATACGTGATGCAGTTGGCCGGAAGATTGGGCAGACCCGTGGAATAGTTTGTCCAGGTAGTACCGCCATCGGCCGTCACATAAACCTTGCTACCGGCCGTATATCCGGAAACGGTCACATAGGCAATGTTCGGATTGGTCGGACACACCGCTACATAAGTAGCAGCAAGTGTACTTGGAATCGTCCCTGTGATGGTCGTCCAGGCAGATCCGCCATTGACGGTTTTAAACACACCTCCGTTTTTCACAACATAAATAACCTGAGGATTGGAAGGAGCAATAGCAAACTCATTGATATAGTCAGCCGCATCAGGCATAGTGCCCATCACTGTCCAGCTTGTTCCCTGATTGGTTGATTTATAAAGGTTCGTCATACCACCGTAAATGGTATTGGCCGTTACGGGATCCTGTTTCCAGGGTGTGGCCCAGGCTGTGGTTTCACTGGAGTTGGGTGGGCCGAGTGTCGTCCAGCCGGTGCCCCCGTTGGTGCTCCGGTTGAAATTACCGTTGTACTGCTCTCCGTAAAGTACATTGTCATTTGTTCTGTCCACGAAACATTTCATGCCGTCACCTCCAAGAGTGGAAGTCCAGGCAGTCGTGGTCGTCATCAGATTGGTTCCGTTATCCTGCCATCCGGAAAGCACTTTGGCGGCATTGGTGGTTGACATACCAAGGCTGTATGGCTGACTGATCTGAAGATTGGTACAGATATCGGACCAGGAAGTGCCTGTATTGGTGGTTTTAAAAATCCCTCCGTCACAACCAATCAGTACAGTAGTGCCGTTCTGATAATAGATGTGGTGAATATCGGCATGCACGTAATTCGTTGCCGTGTGTGAAGCGGCCCAGTATGTGATCGCGCTGCTGCCCCAGGTGGATCCGCCGTCGGATGATTTCCAGACATTCACGCCACCCACCATCACTTCACTTGCATTCGTTGGATTCACCCCAATGGATAAGGTATAAAAGCTTTGACCGGCTGTACCATCGCTTCCGTTCTGCTGAAAGCCAAGCAGGTTCGGATTGGTGCCGGCATGCTGCTGGGTGAATGAAGTGCCGCTGTTGGTGGATTGATACAATCCGTTCATGACTGTTCCGGCCTGATCTGCAGCCAGTACATATACAATAGCTGCGTTGGCGGCAGACACACCGATCGACATCCGGAATACGGCTGATGCGGCTGGCAGACCCGATGTAACGGTCGTCCAGGCTGTACCGCTGTTGGTGGACATATAAAACCCGGTACCGCAGGCATAAATGGTGGAAGATGTGCCCGGTTTGAACTCCATCGACCAGATCACATCCGTGGTGCTTTTTGAGGTGGTCCAGGTGGTACCGCCGTTGGTGGATTTGATAATCCCCATGCTGCCTGCAGCATAAATATTTTGAGTATTTGAAGGATCGATCAGGATCCGGGAGATCATGGCTTGTGAGTTCACTGCCAGTGAATAAACGTTCGTCCAGGTTGTTCCCCCATCCGTTGATCTCATGATACCATAAGAGAAGCAATGGTTGGAGCCCGAGTAATAACCGTCACGGTCGCCCGTGGCAACAAACATCGTCTGGCTGCTGGTTGGACTGATGGCAATGTCTGAAACCCCGAGATCCGTAAAAAGATCTGTGGAAGTGGACCAGGAAGTGCCGCCGTTGGTGGATTTCCAAAGACCTCCATCAGGTGTTCCCAGCCATAAATTACTTGCATTGGCAGGATCTGCCGTGATGCAATTCACACGTCCTGCTCCTCCTTTGCTGGGTATGTTGTTTGGATTGAAATAGCTCCATGTATTGGCCGTAATCACAGGACTCCCGGGGCCCCTTTGCGCTGAGCGTGATTGCAGATAAGCCTGGTATTCGGCATGTGTGCGGGAAAGTTGCGACCGGTCGCCCGAAGGATAGACACGGGGAGCCGCAAATGCCTCATAACGCTTGAACAATTCCCACCCACCGCCTTTCTCTTCCTCATCTTCACCTGCGTCTGCCTCTTTGCGGGCAAAAGGATTTTCAGGATCTGCATAAAAGGTTTTCTGGATATCGTAGAGGCTGGCTCTTTTGTCCTGCATCTGTCCAAGCCAGGTCTTACTTGCAGTGTTCTGACTCATCAGCGCGAGAGGCAAAGCCATCAGCGTGAGTAAAAGTGATTTAGGGTATCCTTTTCTCATGGTGTGTGTGTTTTGGAGTGATTGTGCAATACAATTTGAGTCAAATTATCCTGAAATCCTATTTTTTACCGTGCCATTTAGACTAACAGCCCGGTTTATAGATAAATACTGCTTTTTGACAGTTGAATTCAGGAGGCAAGAGATGCTTTGAAAACTTATGGCTAACAAACAGAAGGGTCAAATAATCCTGTTTTTCCATAAAATCCGATAAAACAGGGGAACGGGTCTTGATCTTTCAACAAACACGGGGCTCCTGTCACAAGCATCCGAAACCGGGAGAGCGCTGTAAACAAATCGCTGTTCATTTCTTTATCCGGAAACCTGAAAAGCCTTCCCTGAGTTTTATAGTTTTATGTTTGTAACCAAATCGTTCGTATGCGGAAAGACAAAAAGATTTTCGTTCTTGACACCTCGGTCATCATTTACGACCACAACGCAGTAAAAAGTTTTCAAGAGCACGATGTCGTGATTCCGATCACGGTTCTGGAAGAACTCGACAATTTCAAAAAGGGAAACGATACAAAGAATTTCTCCGCCCGGGAATTCATCCGCTATATCGATAAGATTTCAGGCAACAGCACCCTGCAGGAATGGATCAACATCAACGGCAAGGGACATGGTCTCTTTAAGATTGAGATGAACCAGCGCGCTTCCGTAGATGCCGAAAAAGTTTTCGGCGAACGCAAAGCCGATCACCGCATCATCAACTGTGCGCTTTATCTGGCCGAAACATATCCCGACCGGAAAGTAGTTCTGGTCACGAAGGACATCAACCTGCGCCTCAAAGCCAAATCGCTTAGCCTGACTGCCGAAGATTACGAAACCGGAAAGATCAAGGATCTCAGCGAATTGTATACCGGT
>DASYGQ010000369.1:0-7145 GCA_035999585.1 Bacteroidia bacterium
GCCTTCAGGCACGTGTATGTGTACATTCCAGTTTTCAAAAACGGCAGAGTCCATACCCAATAAGTCGTTGTGTGCTTTCAGATATTCCATGGCAATCACAGCCGATTCTTTCATCACATCGCCCAGGTTCCCGGTCAGGGTCAGCTTCGCTCCTTTTCCTTTGCTGATACTGGTTTCAATGAAGAGAATATCTCCTCCCACTGGTGTCCAGGCCAGTCCGGTCACCACTCCGGCCACATCGTTGCCCTGGTAACGGTCTTTCTGATGCGCAGGACCCAGTATCCTGGTGAGTTCCTTCTCAAGAGGAGCAGGATTGTATTTCTCGCGCATCGCAATACTTTTGGCAGTGCTCCGGATGATTTTGGATATCACTTTCTCCAGGCTCCTCACGCCTGATTCACGCGTATAGTTTTCGATCAGAAATTCAAGCATTTTATTGCTCAGGGCCAGCTGTGTTTTTTTCATTCCATGCTCTTCGAGCTGTTTGGGCATGAGGTGACGCTTGGCAATTTCGATCTTCTCTTCCACCGTATAGCCTGTCATCTCAATGATTTCCATACGATCGCGCAGGGCGGGCTGAATGGAGCTCAGCGAATTGGCCGTGGCAATGAACATGACCTTGCTCAGATCATAATCCATTTCAATGTAATTGTCGTAGAACGTGGAATTTTGTTCCGGATCCAGCACCTCCAGCAAAGCGGAAGAGGGATCGCCGTGGTAATCGCTTCCTACCTTGTCGATCTCATCCAGAATAAACACGGGGTTCGACGAGCCTGATTTCTTCAGATTCTGTATGATGCGACCAGGCATAGCGCCGATGTATGTTTTGCGGTGACCGCGAATTTCGGATTCATCTTTCAGGCCTCCGAGCGACATACGCACATATTTCCTTCCGAGAGCCCTTGCCACCGATTTGCCCAAAGATGTTTTACCCACACCGGGAGGCCCGTACAAACAGATGATGGGCGATTTCATATTGCCTTTCAGCTTCAGAACGGCCAGGTGTTCAAGAATCCGTTCCTTCACTTTCTCCAGCCCGAAATGATCTTTGTTCAGTATTTTATCGGCTCTTTTCAGGTCGAAATTATCGGTCGTATAAACACCCCAGGGCAGCTCAAGCAGGAGCTCCAGGTAATTCATCTGCACCGAGAATTCGGCAGAGTTCGGGTTGATGCGTTCCAGACGTTTGAGTTCCTTCTCAAAGCTCTCTGCATTCTCCGCTGGCCATTTCATCTGAGTGGCTTTCGCACGAAGCTCAATGACCTGCTGATCGGTACCGTTGCCACCCAGTTCTTCCTGAATGGTTTTCATCTGCTGCTGCAAAAAATACTCGCGCTGCTGCTTGTCGAGATCCACCTTCACTTTGGTCTGAATCTGGTTCTTCAGCTCCAGCATCTGAAGCTCTTTGCTGAGATTACCCAGCACAAGTGTTGCACGCTCCTTCAGGTCGGCCACCTCCAGCATTCTCTGCTTGTCGGCCACCGAAGCATTCATGTTCGATGATACGAAATTGATCAGGAACGAAGGGCTGTCGATGTTATTAATGGCAAACGATGCTTCCGTTGGTATATGCGGGCTCTGCTTGATGATCTGAAGGGCGGTGTCTTTCAGGGTAGATACGAGGGCCTGAAATTCCTTATCGCTCTTGGCCGGACGTGTTTCCGGAAAGGCTTTCACCTTCGCTTTCATATAAGGCTCCTGTTCGGTGACTTCATCAATCAGGAAACGCCTCTTGCCCTGAATGATCACGGTGGTGTTTCCATCGGGCATGCGCAGCATTTTGATGATATAGGCCACAGTACCCACTTTATTCACTTCTTCGGGTTTGGGGTCTTCCACATTGTCGTTCTTCTGCGACACCACGCCGATTGTACGGTCGGCTTTATAAGCTTCCTTGATCAGGCGGATAGACTTATCGCGCCCCACGGTGATAGGGATCACGACGCCTGGAAACAAAACGGTATTGCGCAGAGGCAGGATCGGTATAAGCTCGGGGAGTTTTTCCTGGTTCATCTGCTCCTCATCTTCAGTGGAAAGAAGGGGTATAAATTCATGATCGTCATCCACAATGGGATTCATTCCGATGTCGTCAAATCCAAAATTATCTTGCATGGTATTTCGTCAGTTTGTCAGTGTAAGCCTTTTCCCGGATTCGTCCCGGCCTGTCCGGCATCCGATTTTTCACGTTTCCCCCTTCAAAAAAGGGGAAAAACCGCTAAAAAGCATTTAATTCAGAAAGCTGATCCTTTAAAAGCAATAGATATGCCAGAGGGAAGATAAAGACAGATTGGCATGCGAAACCGCCTGAATTCCGGTTTTTAATCTTTCCGGAAGTTCCGGGTGAGCTCAAAAACATGGTCGAGGATGCGTTGCTCAATGTCATCAAATGCCATTCCTCTGCGTTCATATACGCGTGCCGCCACTTCTTTGGCTTTGTCCGGCCTGTATGTTTCCGCATCAGGGCCTGTGCCCCAGGAAAAATCGGGAATAAACGTAGGCGGAAAGCCTCCGCCAAATACATTGGCATAAGCACCTACCACCGTGCCGGTATTGAACATGGTATTGATGCCTGATTTGGAATGATCACCCATCATCAGTCCGCAAAACTGAAGGCCTGTTCCGGTCATTGCTTTTTGCCGGTACTGATAAAGTTTTACTTCGCCGTAATTATTTTTCAGGTTCGAGTTATTGGTGTCGGCTCCCAGGTTGCACCATTCGCCCAGCACGGAATTGCCGAGGAAGCCATCATGCCCCTTGTTGGAATAACCGAACAGGATGGAATTGCTGATTTCACCACCGGCCTTGCAATGGGGACCTATGGTGGTGCCCCCGTAAATTTTGGTTCCCATTTTAAGGGTGGCATGTTCGCCCAGCGAGAAAGGCCCGCGGATAAGCGAACCTTCCATGACCTCGGCATCTTTGCCGATGTATACAGGGCCGTTTTCGGCATTCAGGATGGCACATTCCACACGGGCACCTTCCTCCACAAACACTTCTTTTCCAAGCACGGTATTGGTGCGGCTCAGCAATTGTGACTTGCGGTTGCGGGTCAGGAAATCATAATCCTCCCGGATGGCTTCGGCATTGTACTTAAACAAATCCCAGGTATTTACAATCCGGATAAAAGAGGATGAGCTTACTAATCGTGCGATGCCCTTGCCCCAGTCCGACTTATCCTTTTCGAGTCCGGCATAATCCACATTGCCTGCATTGAGTGCGATCATCTCATCGTCTTTATACAAGGCCTCACGGGATTTCAATGATTTGATCTCGGCAATAAGCGCATCATTCGGGCATACGCTGCTATTGATCCAGATATTGTCTGCCACCGGATTGTACATCCTCGGAAATTTTTCCTGAAGGTAATCTTCGGTATAGGTGGAGGAAATACAGCCCATGCGTTTTTCCCATTTTTCACGGATGCTGAGTATGCCGATGCGTATATCGGCAACAGGCCTTGTAAAGGTGAACGGAAGCAGGTTTTCCCGTATGATTGAGTTGTCGAAAAGAATGAGGTTCATGCCTTCCTGTCGTGTTTAATGATTACAAACATACTTCCGGTATCAGCATACCAGGCTTTATTTTTCAGGCCGAGAATTTTAGTAAGGCCATTAAAAACGGCTGCCAGCCTCTTGAACTGATATCGCTCCAGCCTGCTGCCCAGGAATTCGGCATCGGCACATTGTCCGCTTGCCGAGTGATGCACAATCTTCAAACCGTGAGGCTGAATGGCACGTGCCAGTGTTTCGGGTGTGAAATACTGGATATGCTCGTAGGGTTTGAACTGAAACCACCTTTTTCCGAAGAGCTTGCGTTGTGCGGATGAATAGTCGGGCGTGATGAGTGCAATGACACCTCCTTCTTCGAGTATATCGTGCAGTTTGCTGAAGGCCTCGTGCAGACCCGGCAAATGCTCCACCACATCAAACAATGTAATGAGGTTGTATTTCTTAACCGGTTCTATCTTTTCGAGTGGTGTGGAGCTCACCGGAATATTTTTCTTCTTCAGCTTTTCAATCATGGTTGGATCAAGCTCAATGCCGTCCACATCGGTCCAGCCCTGGCGCATCAGCACCTCGATGAAGTCGCCGGCCGCACAGCCGATGTCAAGCGCCTTCCGGCGGCTGCTGCCAAGGAATGGAATGATGAGCGAATACCATTTCTCAAAGGTCTGCACCCTCAGGCGGGTATTGAGTTCGTAGTTCTCATACCCGAACTGGGTATTGTTGAAATAATCGCTGGCGTATAATTTATAGAGCTCCTCGGTTTTGACCCGGGGATTGACATAAACAAAAGAGCAATCACGGCATTGCACGATGTGAAAGCCCTGAATGGTGTATTTATGCGTCTGATGGCTGGATCCGCAGACTGCGCAAGGATAAGATTCAAGTGTAAACTGAATAGCCATCGAATGTGTTTTAAACTGCCTCTTTGCTTGCCCGGTAAACCAGGATGATCAGACCCGCAAAGGTCAAAAGTACGAGGAATACAACTGGTTTGAACGAATAATCTGCCGGAGAAAAGGCCGGTTTGATTTTCGACAGCCGTTCACGGATCAGGTTGGCAGATGCCGTATAGTCTCTGGCAGCCGCCGAATCATGCATGGCCATGCTGCTTCGGGCCATGTTTTCATAAGCCCCGTAACTGTCTTTGTTCAGCCTGGCTGCCTTTGCAAAATACTCGAGTGCCTCTTTGTGGCGACCTGTATTTTCATACGTGGCTCCGATGTTTGAATAAGCATCGGAATACAAGCTGTCGTATTTCAATATTCCCTGGAAGCATTCCAGGGCTTTGGGATAATCCCGGTCGTTGAAATAAAACACGCCCAGGTTGTTGCGGGCTCCGCCATAAGAAGGGCGAAGCGCCAGGGTCTTGTTATAATATTCAATGGCTTTGTCTTTCTGTCCCATAGCCGCGTAGGTGATGCCCATGTTGAAATAAATCTCGGCGTCCTGATCCCATATCTTCAGTCCGCGCTGGTACTCCGTCAGGGCTTTTTGCAATTCCTGATCTTTCACGACAGGGTTTCCTTCCGCTTCGCCTTTGGAGCGTGACTCACTGGCTACGGCAAAATGGGCGCGTGCACTGTTGGGCTGTGTGGAAAGGCCTGCTTCAAAGAGATGGGTATTGTCTTTCCAGTCGGGCACCCGTGTCAAAACCTCGATGGCATACAAAGCCATGATCGCCCCGAAAACCAGGCGCAGGTTCGAAGGGATCTCCAGCCGGGAGGCTTTCAGATCCGTCCTGGTCAGGCGGAACAGCAGGAATACAATGGCAATGCAGAAGCCCAGGGATGGCAGGAACAGGAAACGCTCGGCAAAAGTGGCCAGGATCTTGACGATCAGGTTGGAAGTGAGAATGAGGGTAGACAGGTAAAAGATGATGCAGAAAGCAAAGACATCGCGTTTCCAGACCCTGACAGCGGCATACACAATCATAGCCAGGTAAACCAGTCCCGGAAACCAGGCCTGATAACTGCTCCAGCTCACCACCGGGAAGGTATTGTAGGAATAATCCCAGCTCAGGGGATAGGGAAAAAATACCAGGCGCAGATAACGCCCCATCATGGAGAAATTGGTGGCGTACATGTCCCACACATTGGTGGCAGCCATCAGGGAGTTATTCACTACATCAATCTTATTGTCTTTGAAAGTCACGCTGCTCAGCACATTCAAACGGATACTGAAATACACAACCAGCATTCCGGCAAAAGGAAGTGAATACATCAGCGCCTTTTTGATGGATACTTCCTCACGGAACGTATAGATCATAACAGGGATGATGACTATGAGGGTGACGCTGTTTTCCTTGCATAGGACCGACAGAAAAAAGAGCAGCGCAGCATAGATGGCATATTTACGGTCCTGCGTATCGGTGAACTTCAAAACCTGGAGCAGGCAACTGATCCCGAACAGAAACCCCAGCAGCTCATCGCGGCTTTTGATATTGGCAACCACATCGGTGTGGATGGGATGCAGGATATAAAGTACGCTGATGAGCAGCGGAACCAGGCGATTGTAATTGCGGAAAAGGCGCAGCAGGAACCAATAAAGTATCACATTGCTGATCGCCCAGAAAAATACATTGAAAAAATGGTTGACATAAGGATTTTCTTTGAAGATGGCTGTCTCGATCATGAAATCGAGCAGGACCACAGGGCGGTAGTTGGCATCATTCTGTTTGTTGAAACCCATGAGGGAACCCTGCTTGAAGATCTGCGGCAAGGCCGAGAAGCCCTGCTTCACATATTCGTTTTTGCGGGTATAGATATCATCATCCAGGGCATAGAAGTTCTGGATGGAATTGGAATACAGGAGGAAGCTCAGTAAAAAAATGCCCGCAGGCCATAACCAATTCCCGGAGCGTGTTGTTTTGGGCGTGTTCTTAGAAGCCTTCACATTGGATTTACTCATACCCTGCTAAAATAAGTATTTTTTGGGATTGAGGAAGGGATGAAATCGAAGCATTGAATATCCCCGTGTGGGTTAGAGGCAAGAACATATCTTTTTAAGGTATTCCTCCGGTCATGTTAGCCTTGATCCCGGTGTGTTCGACCCCTTCGGGGTCGCAAATACAAGAGGCTGGATTATTCTATAAACCTATGATCCCTTCGGGATCAGGCTAAATTGTTATTCGAATCGAATATGGCAATGGATTGATCCCGAAGGGATCATAGGTTTATAGAAACCATATAAATAGAATGAATACCGACCCTGAAAGGGTCGCACAAAGCGCTAATGTAGTGCCTATCATCAAATCCAAATTGTTATTCGAATCGAACATAACAATGGATTGATCCCGAAGGGATCACAGGTTTATAGAAACCACACAAATAGAATGAATACCGACCCTGAAAGGGCCGCACAAAGCGCTAATGTAGTTGCCTATCATCAAATCCAAATTGTTATTCGAATCGAACATAGCAATGGATTGATCCCGAAGGGATCACAGGTTTATAGAACCCACACAAATAGAATGAATACCGACCCTGAAAGGGTCGCACAAAGAGCTAATGTAGTTGCCTATCATCAAATCCAAATTGTTATTCGAATCGAACATAGCAATGGATTGATCCCGAAGGGATCACAGGTTTATAGAACCCACACAAATAGAATGAATACCGACCCTGAAAGGGTCGCACAAAG
>DASYGQ010000384.1:0-8110 GCA_035999585.1 Bacteroidia bacterium
TTTTATTAAACAAACACTTATAAACAAGACACCCAGCGTTTATGTCAATTATCGACGACATCAAAAACACCTTCAGGCTGAAGCATAACGGGCTCAACAGGCTCATTCTCGTGAATGTGGCCGTGTTTGCAATTGTGAACATTGTCGATGCCCTCGCGCGGCTTTCGGGCTCTTTTTTTCTGCTGGAGGTTCCCTTTCTCCTGCCTGCCCGCTTCTCCCTGTTTATGGAACATTTCTGGACTCTTTTCACATATATGTTCTTCCATACGGAGTTCTGGCATATCTTTTTCAACATGATGTGGCTGTATTCGATCGGGAGTATATTTGCCGAACTGATGGGAAGCAAGCGCCTGGTTGGCACTTATATTCTCGGTGGGTTAAGCGGCGGATTGCTTTATCTTCTGGTAGCAGCCGTCTTCCCGACACCATTCATGGGTATCGGCCTGCTGGGTGCTTCTGCAGGTGTGATGGCTGTTGTTGTTGCAGCAGCCTGGCACGCTCCCAATTTAACGCTCCAGGTATTTATGCTCGGACCTGTACGCCTTAAATACATTGCCCTTGTTTCATTTGTTCTTTACAGTCTCATCGATTTAAGCAGCAATACGGGAGGTAAAGTGGCGCACATCGGTGGAGCGGCATTCGGCCTCATCTTCGCGATGCAATATGGCAAGGGCAACGACCTCACCAGGGGGCTGACAGGAATCTTTGACATGTTTGGCGCCATGTTCAAATCCAGAGAGCGGCAAAATGTGAAAATCGCCTACAAACGCCCGGTTTCTGATGAAGTATACAACGAGAAAAAATTGGAAGAGCAAAAACGCGTCAATGCCATACTCGATAAAATTTCACGCTCAGGCTATGACAGTCTGAGCAAGGAAGAGAAAGATTTCCTTTTCAAAGCTAGTGGTAAACTTTAAAAATTGGAAGAACAACAAACTGCAGCAGATACCCCGGTAAACGAAAGTCTTCCTCCAAAGAGGCGGTTTTCGTTTAACGGCCGCTTTGTGCTTTGGCTCAACTACATTGCCATCGCCTGCCTGCTCCTTTCCTACCTGGCACCTTATGTCAGTCCGCGTGTATTCTGGCCCATGGCTTTTTTCGGGATCGCTTATCCGGTTCTGCTGCTGATTAATTTATTGTTTGTGGCCTATTGGCTCATACGCTGGCGGATGCGTTTCTTATATAGCTTTTGCGTCGTGTTGCTGGGCATCCAGATTCTGAATGGGTATGTCCAGTTCAATCCTCAGTCGAAAGCCGATGCCGGTAAGAACTCAAAATACAAGCTGAAGGTGATGAGCTTCAACACCAAATTGTTTGATTTGTACAACTGGACACATAACCTGGAAACACGCAGCAAGATTTTTGACCTGCTGAAAATGGAATCGCCGGATATCATCTGTATGCAGGAGTTTTACAATTCCGACAAAGGTACCTTCCGCAATCTGGACACGCTGGTGAAGCTCCAGAAAGCAAAATACTCGCACTGTGAATACACCGTTACACTGCGCAAGACAGATCATTGGGGCATGGCCACCTTCAGCAGTTATCCTATTGTTAACCGTGGACACATCGATTTCAATGTGAGCGGCAACAACAGCTGCATCTATACCGATATCAAGATCGGCGAGGATACGCTGCGTGTATACAACATGCATCTGCAGTCGATGCACTTCAGCAACAGCGATTATAAATTCATGGAAGAGTTCTTCGACACGAAAGATGTGAATGAACTGGAGGGCTCCCGAACCATCCTGCGCCGCCTGAAATGGGCGTTCCGCCGCCGGGCGGGACAGGCAGACATTATTTCCGAGCATGTGCGCAATTGCCGCTACCCAGTCTTGCTTTGTGGCGATTTCAACGACACTCCTGCTTCGTATACTTATCATACATTGAGCCGCGGACTGAAGGATGCATTTCTGGAGAGCGGAAACGGTTTCGGACGCACCTATTACGGCAAATTCCCTTCCTTCAGAATCGACTACATTCTCCATAACGCATCCATTCCCGCCTGGGATTTCCGGACTATCGTTACCGATTTGTCAGATCATTATCCGATCTCCTGTACGATTGGTGTTGGGAAGTAACCGGATTGCCCGCTGACTATCAGGATGATTCCAAAATCAGAAAATCAGCGTTCCATCTTATGTCACGTAATTGTAAAGAATTTTTAGAAATGCTTTTTTAGTAAGTTTGTTCCGTGACGAAAGAGAAAGAGTCCACATCTCACGATCCATTTGCTGCACTCCGCATCCGTGAGTTCAGTTTTTTCATTGCAGCCCGATTTTTCCTGACTTTAGGCATACAGATGCAGAGCGTCATCGTAGGCTGGCAGGTTTATAATCTCACAAAGAGTGTGCTCGACCTGGGCTATGTGGGATTAGCAGAGGCCCTGCCATTTATTGCTGTTTCATTTTTCTCCGGTCACCTGGCCGATATCATCAGCCGTAAACGCATCATCCTTGTTGCAACAACAGCGCTTGCCTTGTCAACCGTTGCTCTCTCCTGGTTTTCATCCGATGCATCCGGTGTGATCAGCCGGTTTGGGATCACCCCTATCTTCATGATGGTGGGACTGAGCGGTATCATCCGTGCTTTTCTGGGTCCTGCATTTCCGTCTTTTATGACACAGCTCCTGCCACGCACGCACTATACCAATGCGGCAACCTGGAACAGCAGCGTGTGGCATACGGGGTTCATTGCCGGCAATACTTTAGGTGGAATCCTTTGCTATTTCGGAATGCCGACCGCTTATGGCATAGAGGCCTGCATCATTTTCAGCTCCATGGCATTTGTCGCTTTTATCGGCTCCAAACCTTTACCACCTAAAGAGAAAAAGGAATCTCTGACAGAGAGCCTGGCAGTAGGATTGAAATTCGTATTCACCAACAAGATTGTATTAGGCGCCTTGTCGCTCGATTTGTTTGCCGTTTTGTTTGGAGGGGCCGTGGCCATGCTTCCGGCTTTTGTTCATGAAGTGCTGCACGTGGGTTCTTTTGAGTTCGGACTGCTTCGTGCCGCCCAGGCCATGGGTGCCGTGGCAACAGCCCTGATCCTTGTTTATTTTCCAATGCAGAAAAATGCAGGGCGTAATTTACTGGTTGCCATAGCCGGTTTTGGGATTACCACTATCCTCTTCGCCATTTCCAGGAATTTCTATTTGTCGTTTTTCATGCTTGTACTCACCGGAGCTTTCGACAATGTAAGTGTGGTGGTCCGTCACAGCATCCTTCAACTGATGACACCCGACCACATGCGTGGACGGGTGTCGGCAGTGAATAATATTTTCATTGGTTCCTCCAATGAAATTGGAGCCTTTGAGTCAGGACTTGCTGCCAGGGCCATGGGCCTTGTCAGTTCTGTTATTTTCGGAGGAGCCATGACGTTACTGATTGTTTTCATCACCGCCAGGGTGGCTCCATCCATCCGGAAGCTGAACCTCAAGTCCATTGAATAGAAGAGTGATCAGCGTCTCTTGGCATTGAAGCCAAATGACATCCCCACTCTCCATCCGTCTTTGCTCGGAATCACATACCCGTTGATGGGAATATTAAGCTTACCTGATTTTATTGTTTTTCCGAAAGCCACAATGAAACCCGCATTCAGTTCCAGATTCCCGCGGCTGTCGAACCGGCTCTGAACCTGGTGAGGGTTAGGACCAACTGCGCTATTGTATTCATTGGCCAGGTGCCACACATTGCCATCGTCGTAATATCCGTCAGCCTTGGGTATGAGCCCGAAAGTAGGACCGAACGCAAGCTCCCAGCCATTCTTGTTGTTCCGGAAGCCATTCATGATGGTGAGGCTAGGAATAAATATGTTCTGATTAAAGCCCGTCACCGTTGGCAGGAACTCAAACAATGCCTGGTAATTCCCTTCATTCAGATATTGGGCTTCAAACTGGTAGCCGAATTGAAACATCAGCGGATAAGAATCATATCCACCCTGATTACGGGGAGCCTGGATATACTTTGCCGAATTACCGGTGAACAGCGTGCAGCCGCTTCTCGGACCACTCAGGTTGACACGCTCCTTATTGGGGTTGTTTACTGCATTTTCAAAACTGTTCTTCTTCGAGAGGTAGGCAATTGTTGACTCATCTGTCTTCATACCGAACATCTGCCGGATGGAGATTTTGAGCATTAATTGCAGGTCCTTGGGAAGATTCAGGTATTCGTTCACCTGTGTTTTTTCAATGCTTGCTGTTTTTACATCGATGAGGCGAAAGGTCATGATAATCGTTTCGCCATAGAGATCGACACTTCCGGTAAACATTTTATCGGAATGAATCTGATCCCCTATTTCAACAAGGCATAGTTTGCCGTAACAATTTCCGATGTTGAGTTTATTTTTCTCGACAACATAGGCTACATCATACCGATCCATCACTTCAAATGTATCAAGCTTCTCCAGTTCAATGCGGACCAGGTTTCCCATCTGAACAGGATCCAGGCCAAGTCCTTTGCTGTCGATATTCAATACCGTCAGTGATTTGCGGCTTTTCCCCGCGGGATTTACCTGCTGGGCATTGTTTTTCAGAGTAAAAAGAAAGCAGCAGATAACAGATAATGTAATTGTTTTCCGTAAAGTGCTTTTTAAAGGTTTCATGGTTTGATGTTTTGATTCAAGGCAAATGTATCCCTGGTCTGCTGCCAGGGAAAATTGCTTTGTGCGATCGCCGGCGCCAGAACCCTGATAATTCAGAAATCGGGCAGAAAGAAGGATCGAAACAGGCCCTTATTTGCATTTTTTGCAAATAGATCCTATCTTTAATATTGTTATTCACTAAAGTTCATTATCCCACAGGGGATTTTCCATAAGATTTCTATGAGTAAACCCGATTCAAGTGTGCAACTGGAGTTTATCAAGCGTTTGAGAGATCTGACGCCTGCCAGTCATTCCCTGGCTGATGAAATGGCAGATCTGCTTCAGGTGAGCAACGACAGTGCCTATCGTCGCATCCGTGGCGATACCGCCCTCACGCTTGATGAGGTATCCGTTCTGTGCAAGCATTACAATATCTCGCTCGATACATTCCGTTCGGAATATACAGGCACGGTTACTTTCAGTTACCGCCCACTGAGCAACAATGAAGATGCTTTCGATGCTTATTTTGAGAGTATCCTCAATGACCTCAAGAAAATACAGTCCTTCCCGAGCCGTGAAATCATTTATGCAGCGGAGGACATCCCCGTGTTTCACTATTACCAGTTTCCGGAACTGACGGCCTTTAAGATTTTTTACTGGACCAAATCCGTACTGAACATCCCTTCGTTTGAAGGAAAGAAATTCCGGCCCGAAATGGTCGACAGACGGTTTATTCATATGGCACGCGAAATATTCGATGCTTATGTGTCTATACCTTCAACTGAAATCTGGAATGAGGAAACCACCAGCGGCATGCTGAAGTCCATCGAATTTTACTGGGAGTCGGGCTTGTTTGCCGATAAACAGGTGGCTCTTCAGATCATTGACCAGCTTTCGGAGATGCTTCAGTACCTGCAGAAACAGGCAGAGCACAGCTCCAAGTTTATTCCTGCTGAAGGAAAAAAGAATGCCGAGTTTGAAAATAATTTCAACCTCTATAACAGTGAAGTGATGATCGGCAATAATTGCATCCTGGTGCATGCAGGCAATTCAAAAGCCAGCTATCTGAGTTACCATACCTTCAACTCCATGGTGACCACCAATGCCGAATACTGCGAAGAAACCGATCAGTGGCTTAAAAATCTGATTCGTAAATCTGTCCTGATGAGCGGTGTGGCTGAAAAACAACGTTACCGTTTCTTCCGGGATGCCCAGGAATCGGTAGACCGGCTCCGGGCCAAAATCAACTGATCCATCCACCTCATGGCTTTCGATAAGATATATTGGAACAAGCGCTGGCAGGAAGGCTCTACTGGCTGGGATCTGGGTGCGGTATCTCCTCCGCTTCGCCATTACATCGATCAGCTCAACGATAAAAACACACGTATCCTCATCCCAGGCTGTGGAAATTCCTATGAAGCGGAATATCTGTTCCGGCAAGGTTTTCTAAATGTACATGTAGCCGACATTTCTGAACAAGCGCTTCAGAGTTTTCACAAGAGGGTTCCCGGCTTTCCATCATCCCATTTGCATTGTACCGATTACTTCGAGCTTACAGGAACCTATTACCTTATCCTGGAACAAACCTTTTTCTGCGCACTGGATCCATCCCTGCGGGCTGACTATGTCCGCAAGTCACACAGCCTTCTCGCTCCCGGAGGAAAGGTGGCGGGCCTGCTGTTTGATGACCCTCAGATGGTGGATGGCCCTCCTTTTGGGGGAGACGAGTCTCTTTACAGAAGTCATTTCGAGCCATCTTTTCAGATTCTGACACTGGAAAAGGCCTTGTATTCTATTCCACCCCGTGCAGGCAGGGAACTGTTTCTGATCATGCGCAGGAACTAACGCGCTCTTTTCGGTTTTCCGCTCACCGAACATTTTCAAAAACGATTCACTAACTTTACAGGATGAGGCTTGCGTTGCTTATTCTTTTTTTCTCGATGCCTGCTTGTGCCTGGCCACAGGCTTGCCCGCAGGCAACGAAAGCTTACCGCTGGTATGAGAGCCAGGGCGTTTGCATGGATTCCACTGCCCAGCCTTTGTTATTCGCCAATGCCTATGAATGGGCGGGAACCCGTTACCAGTATGGTCGGGCACAAAAGCAAAAAGGAACGGATTGTTCTGGCTTTGTGGGTTCGGTTTACAGGGAGGTGTACTGCATGGAGCTGCACCGAAGCTCGGCCGATATCTGGCCACAGGCTGAGCCTGTCAGAAAAGAGGATCTGCAGACCGGAGATCTTGTGTTTTTTAAAATCCGGAAGGGGCATATATCACACGTGGGCATTTATCTGGGCAATAATAAATTCATACATGCCGCAGTGAAAGGTGGTGTGATCGTGAGCGACCTTGGAGAACCTTATTACCAGCGCTATTTTTTTATGGGCGGGCGTGTGAACAACTGCGAGGCTCCCTGATGCTCAAAACCGGAAAACCGGATCAAAACTTACGCCGGCTCCAGGCTTCAAAAGCAGCTTTCTGATCTTCGCTGGGATGGCGGACTTTTTGAACATAATAAACGCGGTAAAACTCATCAGCCGAAGGGTTCATGGCTACTTCATACAATTGGCCAAGCCGCATAACCGTAAGCAGCACACGGGCATCTTTAAAGTAACGGCTCCAGTCGTGCAGGTCATCTTTGAGTACATACCCATTCAGGGCAACGATTTCATCACCGGCAACAAGGCCGCCTTTGTCGGACGGTGAACCGGGGTAGACAGCGGATACACGGAAGTGATGTCCTTCGTGATGGGCTTTGAAACCAAAATGGCCTTCGTAGTATTTTTTCGAGCCGGCGCTTTTCAGCTCCATCCCAATATATCCTGCAAGCTCAGAGAGCTTTTTTTCATAAGAAGCGGCTCCATATATATAAGTATTGAAGAAGTCATCCTGTTTTTCCCCTGAAAGTGATTCCACGACCTGTTGGTAGTCGGCTTCACTGTATCCTTTTCCTTTCTTAAAGTATTCGGTATACAGTATACGCATTACATCATCGAGCGATTTGGTGTTCGCGGTATTGCGCCGGATAATCATATCGGTCATAAAGGCAGCCAGACAACCTTCATCGTAAATGGAGGTCTTGCGCCCGGGAATGCCCTGCACATAACCATCGAGCCAGGTATCGTATGAAGAATCGGCCACGCTTAAGTTCGTGCGCCCGGGATTGTCGAAATGCTTCTGAAGCCTTTCATGAACCGTTTTCAGGTAATCGAATTCCGAATACACACCGGAACGAAATAGAAAGAGATCGCCGTAATAGGTGGTTACCCCCTCGCACACATAGCCAAGCCTTGAATAGTTTTCGCGTTTGTAATCGTAGGGCATCATTTCAATGGGGCGGATGGACTTGATGTTCCAGGCATGGTACAGCTCATGAGAGCTGACACCAAGCAGGTCGTCATACGTATCGCCTTCGTTGAGTTTATATCCGGGGCCAAGGGCAATGACTGTTGATTTCAGGTGCTCTACTCCGTGATAAAACTTATGAGGAAGTATCTGGAACAGAAAATGATATTCATCGTGCACAAAT
>DASYGQ010000021.1:0-20291 GCA_035999585.1 Bacteroidia bacterium
CTTTGTCGTGCACGGAGGTGGAGAGGAGCGGGTTGCCGAGGGCACGCACGATAGCCAGACAAATCTTGTTGTCGGGGATGCGGATGCCTACTGTTTTTTTATTGTTTTTGAAAAGCTTGGGCAGGTTGTTATTGGCTTCGAGGATAAAGGTGAAAGGGCCAGGCAATGCCTTTTTCATGAGCTTGAAAACGGGTGTTGTTACCGAGCGGGAATAGTCGGAGAGGTGAGCGAGGTCGTGGCAGATGAAGGAGAAATTGGCTTTCTGAGGGTCGATGCCTTTTATTTTTCCGATGCGCTCCACAGCGCGTTGCTTGAAGATGTCGCATCCGATGCCGTAGACGGTATCGGTGGGGTAGATGATCACTCCGCCGTCAAGCAGACAGCCCACCACGGTTTTAATGTGGCCGGGGTCAGGATTTTCGGAATTTATGCGAAGCAGCATTGGGGATAAATGAAATAATAATCAATAATCAATATTCAATGCTCAATTCTCAAGGAAGAGAGAGGATAATAAATCATTTTTGCCCCGGCCCTTGCCCCGGGCTTCAGCGAAGAGGAATTTTTGGAAAATGAAAATAATATTCAATTCTCAACTCTCAGGTAATGAGGTAAATCATTTTGCCCCGGGCTTCAGCCCGGGGACAAAATGATTGGGTTTATTTCTTTGAATCAGCCAGGAAGGTGGCAAGGCCACTATCCGTGAGCGGATGCTTCATCAGGGCCAGGATGGCGCTGAGCGGACAGGTAGCGATGTCGGCTCCGATCTTTGCACACTGAATGATGTGCATCGGGTGGCGGACGGAAGCAGCCAGGATCTCCGTCTGTATTCCGTAATTATCAAAAATGTGGCGGATATCGGCAACCAGCTCCATGCCATCGGTACACACATCATCGAGGCGGCCCACGAAAGGCGATACGAAAGAGGCACCGGCTTTGGCAGCAACGAGAGCCTGTCCGGCTGAGAAGATGAGCGTGCAATTGGTACGGATTCCTTTGGACGAGAAATGCTTGATGGCTTTGACGCCTTCTTTGGTCATGGGTATTTTCACGACAATCTGTTTGTGGAGCTTGGCAAATACTTCGCCTTCACGAACCATTCCTTCGTAATCGATGGAAAGAACTTCAGCGCTGACGTCGCCGGTTACGATGTTGCAGATATCGAGGTAATGCTTTTGAATATTGGCTTCACCTTTGATGCCTTCCTTGGCCATGAGCGAAGGGTTGGTTGTTACACCGTCGAGGACACCCAGTTCCTGGGCTTCTTTGATCTGGGCGAGATTGGCTGTGTCGATAAAAAATTTCATAGGAATGGAAGGTTTTTGTTTGCCACAAAAATAAGGCAGATGTGCGGCAGAACGGGTGTTTAAAAGGAAAGTAATTAACAAGTTATGAATGGGCTGATTCAGGCAATGCCAGCAAGCGCAGCAGGGGCTATATCCAAGAAGATAAGCAATGCGGCCTTTAGAGGCTCTTTGCAGGAGGGTAAGTCTTCGCTGAAGCTACGGCTACTGAAAGAGGCATTTTTGCTTTGTCTGCCGAATCCGCCTTAGGCGGAGAAAGCAGGGTCTCAGCTCTTTTCTTGAAAAAAGCTGCATGAGGGTAAGCCTTCGCTGAAGCTACGGCTACCAAAGGATTGAGCCATTTTTGCTTTGCCTGCCGTAGCCTTTTCTTGGCGTAGGCATGGTCTGAGCTCCTTTGCCGACGGATTTCCAAAGAAATCCAAATCCTCATTCTGAATTAGGCTGCAAGAGGATATTGGCAAAGAGCGAGTGGCGCCAGGCCTCCTACCAATTTTTAAAATTGTGAAAGGGGGAAAGCCCGGCCCCGCACCTTCGCGGGGACATGCCCAAATAATTACCCTCCCTTACACGATTGTAAAGTTCCAAACAGTCATAATAACTCTAAGACATGCTGGCAGCAGCTCCGTTTTTAGTGGAAACAAGCAGTTCTCTCACATCCACATCGAGTGCCTTGGCGATTTCGCGAAGAACTGCGATTTTGGGCTGCGACTTGTTGTTGCAGTAATTCGTTACTACAATATAGCTTTTGCCGATTTTAGTTGCAAGCCAAATCTGAGATCTTCCCTGAACTTTTAGAATTTCCTTGATGCGATTCACCATAGTAAAGTATATTCTTTAGATATAAAATTACTTGGGATGGCTTATCTATTCCCTGATATTCGTTGATATGGTCTTTTTTGTGGCTTAAACTGGTTATAGGAGGGTTCCGGGTAAGATGATCCGGGTTTTGGGGCGGTTATTGATTACTAGGGTTTATGATTTTAAGTATTTGGGCATGTCCCCGCGAAGGTGCGGGGTCGGGCTTTCCCCCTTACATGAAGTATAAATGGCAGGGGGCCTAGCGCCACTCGCTCTTTGCTGCAATCCTTTTGCAGTTTAATCCGGAATGAAGGCAGGTGCTTCTTTAGAGATCCGTCGGCAAAGGAGCTCAGACCATGCCTACGCCAAGAAAAGGCTACGGCAGGCAAAGCAAAAATGGCTCTATCCCTCATGCGGCTTTTTTCAAGAAAGGAGCTCAGACTATGCTTTCTCCGCCTAAGGCGGATTCGGCAGGCAAAGCAAAAATGGCTTAATTCCCTCATGCAAAAAATAACTTTAGGATATTGATTGAGATTTCAGGAATGCTCCTCTGAAAGCAGATGCATTTGCGTTATTTGTTGAATCCGCCTGAAGTGGAGAGAAGTATGGTCTGAATTCATTTCTCAAAAAAGAACTGCATGAGGGATTGACGCATCTTTGTCTGAGCTCCTTTGCAGTAAATAACCTTGACGAGGAGAACAAGCCTTCGTTTTTTTTGAAAACATTAAAGAAGCACCACACTGCAAAGAGCGAGTGCGGAAAGCCCGGCCCCACTCTTCGTGGGGACATGCCCTAATACTTATCCTAATCCTACTCCTTATCAGGATCGGGCTGTTTGGGGACGAGGTGAACAGGAAACGACACCTCTTTCTGGATATGGGTGCCCGAAAGCAGCATGTCTTCATCATCGCTGTAATAATTCCAGTCGAGCTGAATGGCTTTTCCTTCTTTGTAAAAGTCATCCAGAAGCTTCATCATTTCCGTAAACATTTTCTTGGAAGAGGAGTTCTGGTAGTGGATATGCACCTGCAGGCGGACCTCTTTTTTCTCGTTCAGGAAATAACGGGTGAACCAGTCGAGGATAGGTACATAAAAACGAAGCGCATTGTTCGGGAAGGAATTGCCTGTGATCTCATAGGTATTGCTCTTTGGATCGAGCAAAACATAAGGGGTCTGAAATGTTTTTTCAATGAGTAATTTTTCCATAAACCGCTTTCACCTTTTTGACTCGTTTTATCTGCGAATGAAAATTTCCTTTACAACTGAATGCCAATCACCAGGATGTCGTCAATCTGCATGCCGTCTTCCTTCCAGGCATTGAATTCAGCTTCCAGTTCTTTGTCCTGCTCAGATACCGGCAGGGATGAGATTCTGCAGAACAGCTCTTTCAGCCTTTTGCTGGAGAACTTACGGTTCTTTTGCCCGCCAAACTGATCTGCAAACCCATCCGTGGTCAGGTACAGCATATCTCCCTTGATATAAGGGATGATGTGTTCGTTATAGCTGGCCGTATGGGCCTCTGCCATTCCTCCGATCGGAAACGATGACCCTGCATACTCCTGCAGAACACCTTGCCGGACCAGATAGAGGGGCCTGTTTGCCCCGGCAAAAACAACCTGGCGGGTTTGGGGCTGAATGCTGCAAAGCACCACTTCCATCCCGTCGTTGGATGTAAAATTACTATTAATTTGATGAAGAGATTCTATAATTTTTTTGTTAAGCCTTCCAAGGATTTCGGAAGGGGATCCCTGGCCTGACTCCGTAATGATGTTTTTAAGCTGGGTGGACCCAATGAGCGACATGAAAGCACCCGGCACACCATGGCCGGTACAATCCACCGCAGCCACAATACGGGCATCGTTCAGCTCGGAATACCAGTAAAAGTCGCCGCTCACAATGTCGCGGGGCTTGTAAAAGATGAAGCAGTTCAGGTTGTCGTGAATCTCCTGGCGGGAGGGGAGCATGGCTTCCTGGATCCGCTTGGCATAATTGATACTGTCGGTGATATCTGTATTCTGCGCTTCAATGATGAGATTGATCTCTTCGACCCTTTCCTTTTCCTTTTTCAGCTGTTCGGTTTTACGCGATACCAGTTGCTCCAGTATATAACTCTGTTTCTGCAGGCTGCGCGTCCTCCATTGAATGATGAGGATGAACAGCAGGAAAATGAGGATGATGCTGACGACGAAGAACCAGGATGTCATCCAGAAATACTTGCGGATCTTGAAAACGAACAGGGCAGGCTTTGAATTCCAGATGCCTTCATTGTTGCAACTCAGCACCTTGAAGACATAGTCGCCGTCGCCCAGCTTGGGATACATGGCGGTGCGGTTTTCGGCGCTCACGTTGTTCCATTCCGTTTCATGCCCTTCCAGAATATAACGGTACCTGACATTCTCAGGGTGGGTGAGACATACGCCCAGGAAATCAAACTTGATGGAATAATTGCCTGCGGGCAAAATCGTATCGGCCGGAAGCGGGCAATATTTATTATTGATCGTGATGCCGAGGATCAGGGTGACGGGAGGCACTGTGTTCGGCCGGTCGTTGTCTTTGGAATATTCAAGCACTCCGGTGGATGTGCCGAACCACACATTCCCCTGCCCATCGGAATAGGCTGCATTCATGTTCAGCTCCGGAGAGAGGATGCCATCCTTCTTTCCATAATTGGTGAAATTGGCCGCCCAGGCTTTCTTCTCGCTCAGCCCGCTTTTGTGACCCACCCAGATGGTATTGTTCTTGTCGCAGGACAACGAATAACAGTAATTGGATCCCAGACCGTCATCCACCTTGTAATTGGTGAAAACAGTTCCGTCATATTTGAAAACACCGTCTCCTTCCGTAGCGATCCAGATATTGCCGGTCCGGTCTTCCTGGATGCTGTTGATATTGAATGATTTCATATCCTCAATATCGCGGTAAGCGGTTACCTTTTCTTCGTAATAGCTGAAAGGCGGTGCGCCATGGGCGGCAAACCAGATCCTTCCGTTGCGGTCGAGGCACGACTGATAGATATTGTTGTGGAGGAGTCCGTCTTTTGTCTGTAACAGAAAGGGTGTATTATCGGTCCGGTTGAAGATATACACGCCATCGGTGGTGGACAGCAGAATAATTTTACCGGATCCGGTGATGGAATTGATGTGGAGGGTGCTGAGGCCGCATTTCTGCGACATGTTTTCCATGCTGCCGGTAGTTGCATTGTAACGAAACACCCCGTTGTCTGTTGTCCCGATCCAGATCAGTCCGTCGGTATCATAATACAGCGCCGACACTTTCCAGTTAAAGGCTCCGGCACTGCTTGTCAGGGGCACCGCTTCGGTTGAAATAAAGGGTACAATGGATTTGAGCCCATGATCAGTGCCCAGCAACACGCGGCCTTTTACATCGGAAACAATGCAGTTCACGGCCCGGTCATTTTCGGTTCCGGAAGAAGGGAAGAACACGAATTTATTGTCCGACATCTCCATCAGTCCGTTGCCATAGGTTCCGATCCAGAGGTTGCCTTCCTTGTCGGTATAAATGGTTTGAATGTAATTGCTGCTCAGTCCGTTTTTCGTTGAAAGAACCTGCACAACCGGATTGAGTTCTCCTTTGGATCTGAAGGAAAGCTTGCGTAGTCCTTCTCCGAAGGAGGCCACCCACAGGGCTCCGTTCGGATCGAAACAAAGCGCCCGGAAGTCGAGTTCATGGAGATTGAGTGCTGTGGAGACAATCTGCTTGACGGCATAAGTGCCCTTGTCGTTCTGCAGCGAAGCCACACCTTTTTCATTGACAGCAGCCCAGATATAAGAACTGTCGGCATTCTGCACAAGGGCTGTAACCCGGAACCCTTTGATGGGTAGCATTTCCTCAGGTGGTTCGGCCTGGTTCAGGTTTTTATCGAGCCGGAAAACGGTCACACCGTCGTCGGAGGCGACCACAAAATTGCCCCATTTGTCGAAACAGAAATCGGTCACCGTTTCCACCGGAATGGCTTTAACGGGTGTCACGCTGAGATCGGGGCGGATGCATACAATGCCTTTGCCGGAGGTGGATGCATAAATATTGCCCAGGCGGTCTTCTGCAAAGGAGTTGATGCGAATGTTTTTTAAATCGGGGCAATTGATTTTGACGAAGCGGTTTGTTTTGCGGTTGAGTAAAGTAATTCCTTCCTGGAAATGACCGAGCCAGATATTGTTTTTGGAATCCACGAAATGGGTGGTGACGAAATTCTCGGACAGTCCGTCACTGATCTGGTAGGATTTAAAAATTGTCCCGCCGAACATACTGAGCCCGTCGCCGGTGGAGGCGATCAGGTAGCCGTGTTTGTCTTGCGACAAATGGTAAACATAACCCTGTGCCAGGCCATTGTCTTCATTGTAGATCTTGAAATTGGTGATCTGGGCCGACAGCCCTGAGCAAACCATCCACAAAACAACAAACAGATTTTTTGTCTTTCCTGACATACATTCGGATTCATGGAAACAAAATCAGGGCAAGCTATCTGATTTTGGGCTTGACACCTATCTTATATGCAAATTTGGGTACTCCGCCGATAGGCACCGCATAGAACGGAAGTGATTCACCGTATTGGTCAGTCACGTAAAGAACCATGTTATTGCTCTTCAGCGGTTTTTTCTTGATGAGCTGTATATCGAGCGAGGTATTGGCCTCTTCGGCGGCTGTCTTGAACAAGGTCTCCGACCAGTCTCCATCTTTCGACACTTCCGCAAAATCGCCCCGGCGGGTGACCGAGATGATTCTGACCAGGCCTTCTTCATCGTAGTCGAACATATTGAGCTTGATCGAAATGACGTTTTTACCGACAAAGGGATAGATGTGGGAAACGGAACCCACCGCATCGTTTGTGCGGAAGCAGTATTCATACGCAAAGGCATTGCCTCCTTCCACGGAAGCGTTATGGTCTTTGGAAGAGGATAAAAAAAGCTTGTACAGATTGGCATCATCGCCCTGCAATCCTTCTACGATCAGCTTGAAGATATAGCCGCCGTATTCAGGCTGCAGTTCACCCTCCAGCGGGTTGAAAGGGCCGAAGGTATACCATTTGTTGTCGTAGGCGGTGTCATTTCCGAAGGTCTTACTGACGAGCAGGGCTCCGCTTTTGAAATTGCCCACCGGGTTCATTTTGCGCGCATCCGGATCGGAGTGTGCGCCATGGCCACCGTAAATCGAAAACTTTGTTTTGGAATTGTAAACGCCGTGCATCTCGTCGTTTTTTCCACCGATGTCGGGATCAAACACCCGGATATAAATAGGATCCTTCCTGCCTTCCGGCACGCTGAAGAAAACCGACTGCTCATTATCGTCATCGCCCCAGTGCTTATCCGCTTCTTTGCTGAAAGTAACCATAAAGGGAATGTTTTCCTCCACCGATGGCATTTGCTGGGCACGCAAGGAGGATGCCGGCAAAAGAGCCAGCGCTGAAAAGAGGAATACGGATAAGCGTTTCATCATTTGGGAGCAGAATGATTGATCGTTTGTTTTCCAGGCAATACGGTCAGATGTTTCCATTTGCAATAGCCGTCTGTTTTACCGGTTTCCTTGTTACGCGCCGTGCAGCCCAAACGGATTGTTTTCTGACCCGGCATGGCAAATGTAACAGAAGAGAGCGGACCTCTTGCAATTTTTCCGTCGCCGGTATCCCAATAGTAATTCTCGATCATGCTGCCTTTGACCGATGATGTACTGGCATCAAGCAGAACAGATAGCCCTGTGGATACCGTATCCGGTATTTCAAAATGCAGCTGTGATGATGAACCCACGCTGATCTGGTAGCTCGACTGGTTATAAAACAAGACGCCGGTGGTGCTGTCGACCACATTCAGGTCGACCGTGTACATGCCCGGATTCTGAAAGCAATGATCCACCTCCAGGCCTTTGGCCTTGGTGCTGTCGCCAAAGTTCCATTCGTAGATGATGCCCTGAGTGTTTTGGGTGCCGGCTGTTTTCTCTTCGTAAAAGGTAAAGCAGTACTGATCCGGTTTCATCTCCTCACAGTTGCAGAACACCGGCCGTGTATTGTAAAATACATAGATCTCATCTTTGTTGCCTGAGCGGTTGGATGATACAAAGCCGCGTATCCCCAGTGAGTCGGTGCTGAAGCCGAAATCATCTCCGGCTGAATTCAGCGGATAGGCGAGGCGGCGGATGCTGTACCGGCCAAAGCCGTTTTTGTCGGCGGCAAACACATCCAGCTTCTCGGACTCGGGCTGACCATCCGAAGAAAAATACAATTTCCCTTTGGCATCCACAAAAGGAAAACACTCATTGCCGGGTGTATTGACCTCCGGTCCCAGGTTCTCGGGGGCCGACCACTTGCCGTCTGTATTCACCATGCGGTAGATATCCGACCTTCCACGTCCTGATTTGATGGTGGAGCAGAAATAGAGTGTTTTGCCATCGGGACTGATTGCCGGATGGGCCATGGGCATCATCGAATCGGGGCCGCATACTCTTTGGGGCTTGCTCCATCCGGTTGCAATCCGGTGCGATTCCAGGATCTGTGGCAGGTCTTTGTGAGGAGGCTGTCCGGATGAACCGTAGTAAATTGTTTTCCCATCCGGACTGAATGAGGCGGGACCTTCGTGAAAAACGGTATTGATGGTATCGGAAAACGAATGCACGTTGGTCAGGTTGAAGCTGTCTTTGATTTGCGCGAAATAAAGATCGAGCAAACCTTCCTGCGATTCAGCATCAAAATGCACCACACCCGTTTCCCGGGGCCTGTCGGAACAAAACACAATACCATTGCGGTATGCCACAGCCGAAAAATTATTGGAGATGGCCCGTGCAGTCAAACTCCGAATCACAAAGTCGGCAGAGTCCTTATGCTGTACACGGTTACGCTGGGCCTGCAGATTAGAAGAAAGCAGGATTGTGACCGACATAATAAAAAACAAAAGGTGTTTTTGTTTTATACACAGTTGGGTTCTGAATACACTAAAATCGAACAATAATTGTTGTTGTTTTGCATGAGGGATTGAGCCATTTTTGTCTGAGCTCTTTTCGCTTTTCGCGAAAAAGCGAGTGGCGAAAGCCCGGCCCCGCCCTTCGCGGGGACATGCCCAACTCATAATCCTCCTTAATAGCACTAACATTTATAAGAATCAATACAGTAACGGTTCATAATCAAAAATACCTGGGGTTTTTAGCTTTGACGGCATAGGCAAACGTATACCGAAGCATGATTTCGTGCGACCCTCTGCTATACGTACCAATGCGTGACAAAGTCAGATCATAGGCATAACCGGCTTTCATCTGTGCATTTAGATTTATTTCAGCCAGGAAAGCAAGGGCATCATTGGTACGGTAAGAAAGTCCAAGTCCGAAAGCCTTGTAATAGAGGTTTAGATTCACATCCGCTTCAAGAGGCGATGCCGGAATGTATTTGAAAAGAACGGATGGCTTCAGGCGAAAATCCTCTGACAGGTCAAGCACGTATCCGGAGGTAAGCAGCCAGGGATGCTCCGAAATTTTTTCCACGCTGTTGTCGGGATAGAGGGAAGGAGCAGAGAGGCCGGCGTAAAAGCGTTTTGTTTTATAATAGATGCCAAAGCCTGCTTCGGGAGAGAGGTGATGTTCATCCTGTCCGTAGAATACCTGGTCACCCGGGGTGGTGGTGGCGACCTGACTCAGGTTTGTTCGTACCATATTCATACCGCCTTCAACGCCAAGAAACAGCGTGCTTTTCCGGAACCGGATGCGGTAGGCATACATGAGATTGATTTTGTCCTGGTGTGTGAGTCCGAACTGATCGTCGGTCACCGAAATGCCAAAATTAAGACGGTTGTTTTTCAGCGGGCTGTGTGCACTGAATGTGCTGGTACGCGGAGCGCCTTCGAAGCCCACCCACTGGTTGCGGTTCATGACGGTCACATCCAGCGCATCGGCACTGCCGGCATAGGCGGGGTTGATGAGCAGCATATTGAACATGTATTGCGTATACATTGCATCATGCTGCGCCCGGAGCAATGAGCTGCTCAGGCAAAACAGAAATGCAAGGATGTATATCTTCTTCATTTGCGTTTGAGTATCACAAAGCCTTTGAATGCATCACGTCCTTTTTGCTTCAGGATGTAGTAATAAGTGTCTTCCGCCAGTTCATCTCCGTTTTTGTTCAGCCCGCCCCAGTTGTTTTTGTAATCATCGCTGGCATATACCTCATTGCCCCAGCGGTTGAACACGTTGAGCTGAATACCGCTGTATGATTCGAGTCCCGAAATTTCAAACATGTCATTCACTCCGTCTCCGTTCGGAGAAAAGGCATTGGGTATGATGAAGTCGCCCATGGTCACTATCATTTCATCGCTGCCTGTTGCGCAGGGTCCGTTGCTAACGGTCCAGAGCAATACCGTTTGTCCCGGCTGCAAACCGGTGACGGCGCTGTGCGGGTCATGAATATCGCTGAACACGGCAGTGCCCGATACAACAGTCCATGTGCCAACTCCAAACGGCGGAGTGACGGCTCCCAGCACGGCAGAGGGAGCGCTCACATAGGCATCGGGTCCGGCATTGGCTGTTACTGCGGAGCTGAAAGCAAAAACATTGACGGTGGCCATCGAAGGAGGACAGCCTCCGTTCTGGATGGTCCAGGTAAACGTATTTTTTCCGTATTGCAGTCCGTTCACTCCGGAGGCCGGATTCAATGGGTTTGTGAGAATTCCTGCACCTGTATCGAGCGACCAGAATCCGACTCCGTAAGGAGGGATATTGCCGTTGAGGGTGGTGCTGGTGCCACAGATAAACTGATCCGTGCCTGCAATGGCCTGCGGGGAAGGAGGAGCAGCCGTAATCTGTACGGTGTCTCTGGAAAGAGGGCATACGCCGTTGCGGACTGTCCAGATAAATCTGTTGGGGCCTGCTGATAATCCGCTCACTGTCGCAAATGGAGCATTACCTCCGATTGTTCCTGTTCCGGTATAGACTGTCCAGCTTCCTGTTCCATAAGGAGGTGTTGCCGCACAGAAGTGTGAGGAGAATCCGCAGATGCTCGTATCATTTCCGGCATTTGCCGGAGCAGGCGCCTGGTAACGGATGATGGTGAGCGTATCGGTTGTAGCAGGACAAGCGCCGCCGCTCACGGTCCAGATGAATTGATTTTTTCCGGCAGCCAGTCCGGTGACCGTTGAATTGGCTTGCGTGCTGTTGAATGTACCGGATCCGGTGTACAGGCTCCAGGAGCCTGTACCGGAAGCTGGAGGAGTTGCAGAGAAGAGTGCTGATGAAGCGCATACGGACGTGTCGTTTCCTGCAAAGGCAGGGCTTGGTGCTGTTTGAGAAGTGATCATGACTGTATCTTTCGATGCAGGGCAGACACCGTTGCTGACGGTCCATATAAATTTATCCTGACCGATTCCAAGTCCGGTTACCAATGAGCGGGGTATATTGGCTGCAGGGTTTCCCGTGCCGCTGTAAACCGACCAGCTGCCTGTTCCAACGACCGGTGTGGTCGCTGCAAAATGTGTGGAAGGCCCGCAAATGGTGGTATCGTTTCCGGCAAAGGCTTGTGAAGGCATCTGATAGGCTGTGATCGTAACCGTATCGCGTGAAGGCGGGCAGGATCCGTTTGTGACCGTCCAGATAAACTGATCTTTGCCTGGATTCAGAGCAGTGACAGAAGATTTAGGCTGGGAACTGTTGAATGTTCCGGCACCGGTATAAAGGCTCCAGCTGCCGGTTCCGACAAGCGGGGTGCTTGCATTTAAATGGGTGGCAGATCCGCAGATTCCAGTATCTCTGCCGGCATAGGCCGGGCCTGGGATCTGTTGTACTGTAAACATCATGGTGTCTCTGGAAACGGGACAAACACCGTTGCTGACGGTCCAGATGAATTTATCCTGACCCGTGCCCAATCCATTCACCGCTGAACGGGGCAGATTGCCTGCAGGAATTCCGGCGCCTGTATAAAGCGTCCAGGCTCCTGTTCCGACCGAAGGAGTTGCTGCGGCAAAGTGTGATGAGGTGCTGCAGACGGAGGTGTCATTTCCGGCAAAGGCCTGAGATGGCATTTGGTAAGCGGTGATGGCAACTGTGTCGCGCGAAGGCGGGCAGGAGCCGTTTGTGACCGTCCATATAAACTGATCCTTGCCCGGGTTCAAAGCAGTGACAGGTGATTTGGGTTGTGAACTGTTGAATGTGCCGCCTCCGGTATAAAGGCTCCAGACACCTGTTCCGATGACAGGAATGCTTGCATTTAAATTGGTGGCTGATCCGCAGATGCTGGTATCGTTTCCGGCAAAGGCCTTGCTTGGCAATTGCTGCACGGTAAACATCATCGTGTCTCTGGAAACGGGACAAACACCGTTGCTGACCGTCCAGATGAATTTATCCTGTCCGATACCCAAGCCATTCACGGCAGAGCGTGGCAGGTTGCCTGCCGGAATTCCGGTGCCGGTATAAAGCGTCCAGGCTCCTGTTCCTACCGAAGGTGTTGCTGCGGCAAAATGTGATGAAGTACTGCAGATGGTGGTATCGTTACCGGCAAATGCTTTTGACGGAACCTGCCAGGCTGTGATGGCAACGGTGTCTCTGGAAGGCGGACAGGAACCGTTGGTGACTGTCCATATAAACTGATCCTTTCCGGGATTCAAAGCAGTGACCGGTGAATGGGCCTGAGCGCTGTTGAATGTTCCCGCTCCTGTGTAAAGGCTCCAGCTGCCTGTTCCCACCAGCGGTGCGGTTGCGTTTAATACGGTGGATGATCCGCAGATGCTGGTGTCATTCCCGGCGAAGGCGGGGCTTGGTGCTGCCTTTACCGTAAACATCATGGTGTCTCTGGAAACGGGACAAACACCGTTGCTGACGGTCCAGATAAATTTGTCCTGACCGATGCCCAGTGCATTGACAGCAGAGCGCGGCAGGTTTCCTGCGGGAACGCCTGCTCCGGTGTATAAGGTCCATGCGCCTGTTCCAACGGATGGTGTGGCCGCCGCAAAATGAGAGGAGGTGCTGCAGACGGTTGTATCGTTTCCGGCAAATGCTTTGGAGGGCGTTTTGTAAATGGTGAACATCATGGTGTCTCTGGAAACGGGACAAACACCGTTGCTGACGGTCCAGATGAATTTATCCTGTCCTGCACCCAATGCAGTTACGGTTGAGCGTGGCAGGTTACCGCCGGGAATGCCGGCTCCGGTATAAAGTGTCCAGGTTCCCGTGCCAACTGTTGGTGTGGCAGCAGCAAACACGGAAGAGGTTCCGCAAATGGTGGTGTCGTTTCCTGCAAATGCAATGCCTGGTGCCTGCTGTGCGGTGAACATCATGGTGTCGCGTGAAACAGGGCAATTGCCATTGCTGACGGTCCAGATAAATTTATCCTGTCCGTATCCGAGCGCGGTTACCGCAGAGTGGGGGAGGTTGCCACCGGGAATTCCGGCTCCGGTATAAAGTGTCCATGCACCTGTTCCCACGGTGGGTGTGGCGGCAGCAAAGTGTGATGCGGTTCCGCAAATGGTGGTGTCGTTTCCGGCAAATGCTTTGGATGGTGTTTTGTAAACGGTGAACATCATGGTGTCGCGAGAAACGGGACAATTGCCATTGCTCACGGTCCAGATGAACTGATCGTTTCCGGCACCCAGTCCGCTTACTGTGGAGCGGGGTAGGTTGCCACCGGGAATTCCGGTACCGGTATAAAGTGTCCAGGCTCCTGTTCCCACTGTAGGTGTGGCAGCGGCAAATACAGATGATGTTCCGCAAATGGTGGTGTCTTTGCCGGCATAGGCTTTTGTGGGTGTCTGGTAAACGCTGATGGCTACGGTGTCTTTCGAAGCGGGACATACACCGTTTGAGACGGTCCAGATGAATTGATTTTTTCCGGTACCCAGTGCGGTGACCGGTGAGCGTGGCAGATTGCCGCCTGGAACGCCGGCTCCGGTGTATAAGGTCCATGCACCGGTACCTGTTGTTGGAGTGGCGGCGGCAAACACTGTTGAGTTGGAAGCGCAGAGGCTGGTGTCGTTACCGGCAAAAGCTTTGGAAGGCGTTTTGTAAACGGTGAACATCATGGTGTCGCGTGAAACGGGACAATTTCCATTGCTGACCGTCCAGATAAATTTGTCCTGTCCTGCACCCAATGCACTTACCGTTGAGCGAGGCAGGTTACCTCCCGGAATACCCGCACCTGTATAGAGTGTCCAGGCTCCTGTTCCCACGGTTGGTGTGGCAGCGGCGAAAACAGATGATGTTCCGCAAATGGTTGTGTCTTTGCCGGCATAGGCTTTTGTGGGTGTCTGGTAAACGCTGATGGCCACGGTGTCTTTCGAAGCGGGGCATACACCGTTTGAGACGGTCCAGATGAATTGATTTTTTCCGGTGCCAAGACCTGTGACAGCCGAGCGTGGCAGATTACCTCCGGGCACACCGGCTCCCGTATACAGGGTCCAGGCCCCTGTGCCTGTTGTCGGAGTGGCAGCGGCAAACACTGTTGAGCTGGAAGCGCAGAGGCTGGTGTCGTTACCGGCAAAAGCTTTGGATGGTTTTGCGTTTACCGTAATGAGTATGGAAGGGGAGGTGGATGTAATTCCGGCTGTGCAGGAAGTGGATGATACTTTGCGGTGATAATAGGTGTTGACGGTAAGGGCAGGCGGTGCGTAATTCTGCGTGTTGTTGGTGCCGCTGGCTGCCACCCAGGTGGCATTGTCGGGGCTTTGTTCCCAGGAATATACAAATGCGCCGGAACCACCTGTAGGAAGTGTTCCTGTAAGAGGAGACGGAACAGAACCGCTGCAAATGGTTTGGGCCGCGGCAATGGTATTGTTGGCAAGCGGAGAACAGCCGATCTTCGCAATGAATAAATTGGTGGGACTGTCTTTCACCAGTGTGGTGGATCCGAAGACTGCATTGCCGGCATATTCACCGCCGACATAAATGGAACCTGCATTGTCGGATGAAAGTCCGTGCGGGATATCATCTCCTTTTTCGCCGGCCTGATTTACCCATTGAAATGTACCGTTTGCTGTGTAGGAGGCCAGAAAGATATCGGATTTCTGAAATGCGGTAATAACCGGACCACCGTCGGAACTGAAATCGAGGCTCTTGTTGAAATAGCCGGTCACGTAAATGCTTCCGCCGGGATCGGCATAAACAGCTTCACCTTGTTCATTCTGTCCGTTTGCACCGGGCTCGGTTTTCACCCATTGAAAGGTACCTGTTGATTTGGAAATTTTGGCAAGGTAAAAATCCGTTGCTGCGGAAGCACTCAGCTGAAAGAGCGGCGTGGGATTCGGGAAATTCACATTGCCGCCGTATGAACCGGTGATGTACAGGTTGTTTGCATCTTCCGTAATGCCCCGCACTTCGGTTACATCATCGCCGCTGGCATCGGTAGACCAGAGGTATGTACCTGCCTGATTCACGGCAATTACAAACACTGCATCATTTCCCGGGTTTGAGTTAGGCATTGTATGCACAAGCGCGGCGGTTTTGTCGTACACGCGCATGGAATCGGAAGATACACCGGTGAAATAAACATTGCTTGCATCGGCAATGACATCATAACCCTGATCGGTGCTGGCGCTTCCGCCTGAAATATTCCACTGCACAACTCCGCTGGCATTGTATTTCACTCCGAACATGTTGGAGCCAGCTTGTGCAGCCGCGGCGGCGGAGGTGCTTGCATTGGTTGAATAGAAAGATGCAGGAGAACCGTAGTATCCGGTCATGTATACACCGGAAGCATCTGCATAGATATTGGATGCCTCATCTGTTCCGGCTCCTCCGAATTTGACGGCCCATACATAAGCGCCTGCCGAAGTGTATTTAGCGAGGAAGCCATCCTGGCCTCCAACAGCTGTGAGGTTTGCAATGCCGAGCCCCGGATCAAAATCGACCGTGCCGTTGAAATATCCGGCCACATACACGTTGCCGGTGGGGTCTACGCAAACGGTTTTTATTTCATCGGCGCCTGGGCCTCCAATTTTATTGGCCCAAAGGACATTTCCAAGTGCATCGTATTTGGCCAGGAGCCCGTCGAGCCCACCGTTGCTAAGCAAGAAGCCGAGTCCGTAAAACCCACTGAGATTCGTATCGAAGCTCCCGCCCACATACACATTGCCTGAAGCAGGATCGCAGTATACATCCCAGGCCAGTTCCTTGCCGGGGGTATGAGCCTGTTTGGCCCAAAGCCAGGGAGGTGTTTGTGAGTAAGAAGAGGTGCTGGTGAAAAGCAGGAAGAGAACGGACAGGAAAGTCAATGCAATCCTTCTTCCCCGGAAGATGGAGAAAAATGGAGAAAGTAAAAGTGCCGGCAACGTTTTCAAGCGAAAATGACCCTGTATTAAAACCTGAAATTGATTTATCTGCTTTTGGTAACGCTGTAGCTGTTTCTAATCACTTTGATTATGAGACCAAAAGGATTCTAATGTACTGAAATAGATCGAATTACTCTATTGTTTAACAACATAATCGATGGATGTGAGTTTTCGTTCGATAAAGGAGGTTTTAAGCCCCCATTTTGACAGAAGAAGATCTTCAGACATTCATGGAAATTCAATGCCTCCTATGGAAGTGCCGGGGAATGGGATGCCCAGATAAACCCGTTATGATCAGCAATTGGAAATAGTGTTTTTATTTCTCAATTTATGAATCACTATGCTAAGCTGCTCGAGATCATACAAACTGAAATCAACGAATTGGTAAAAAGGATTGTTCTTTTTGATAAAGCCGATGAGCGCCTGTTTCTGGGTCTCTATTTCGACGGGGTCTGAGTTTTTCATGGTCTGGTAGTTTAACTAATACTAATGTACACCCCTATAAATTATATGTTCTCTTCTATTCGTTGAGGGTGGATGATCAGGAGCCGAAAGCCCATAATTGATTTCCGGACAGACTCCCTTTTATCGTATTTGAGCGATTCACAAGGCCGCCTGAACGAATCATTCCAGGGACTGCCCGCATACCTGCTAATTTTACTTAACAGGAAAACTTATCCTGTTCTAAAACAAAAAACATGAAAAAACAATTGATAATACTCGCACTCCTTTGCTTCAGTGCAGCAGGGAATATGGCATTTTCTCAGGTACACCTGAGTGTCAACATCGGCCTGCAGCCTGTATGGGGACCGGTCGGCTACGACCACGTGGAATACTATTACATACCCGATGCCGATGCCTATTATTATGTACCCGAACACCGCTTTTATTACAACGAAGGCGGAGCCTGGGTGAGCGGAGGTTCATTACCCGGCCGTTATCACGACATCGATCTGTATCACGTACATAAAGTGGTGATCAACGAACCACAGCCCTGGCTGCGTCACAATGAATACCACGAACGTTATCATTCATACAGCGGCCGCCGCGACCAGGAAGTGATCCGCGAAAGCCACGACCCGCGCTACTTCGAAATCAAAGAACACCCGGAACACGGCAAGTGGAAAGGCGGAGAACATGGTGAACACGGTGATCATGGCGATCATGGCGATCATGGAAATCATGGCGGGCATGATGAAGGACGCGGGCACCATTGATATTATTTGAAAGGAAATATACAATAATCAATGGTCAATGTTCAATTCTCAAGTGGAAAAGAATATCGAATATCGAACGCTGAATATCGAATTTCGAAGGGTAGGTGGATCGATGATTTGCTTGATGGGCCGCGGATTGTTATGATTATTTGTGATTAACCGGATCATTGTTTATCATAATGGATCATGACAATCCGCGGTCTGATGAGGAAGTTTTATGGAACTATAAGAGGCGGAAATATCCGCCTCTTTTTTATTTATGGAAACGGAAGCCCGGGTATTTTAGAATACTAATTCGCTTGCTTTTTATTTGGAAAGAGGTAGATGCAGAGTGAAACTTCAGCCATATAGCTGTTGTTGAAATATTGAACCGGGCCGGTCACGAAACCTGATTTTGTAAAATCATTTTGAGCGGTGATTCCCAGTCTGAATGCAGCTTGTTGGCCCTGTGCCACAAAAAAGCCAAAACCGTAAACAATACCGCCTGTGGATTTGCAATAGTCTGCTTCCGTTTGCGGATCTACTATTGCCGAGTTTAGAGTAGGCTCTGCTGAATAATTAATCAGATGACAGAAATTCGCCCCTGCTTTCAAATAGAAGAAATTAACGGGATAGAGGAGGACGCAAGCTGAAGTACTGATATACGTCAGATCTCTTTCGAAGGCTCCGTCAACATATGTGCCATAATAATTATGCCCTCCTACGGTAGTGCCGGATAGATAAGCAAGTCCTCCCCTTTTTGTAATACCTCCATCCAATTCAACTCCCCATCTCTTTTCAAGCCCCAAACGTTTCGAACTGTAACCAACTGCGTATGCTAACGTGTGTATAAAACCATTTTCAGGGTGATTCGTATTCACTTCTCGGAAATTGCTGTTGTTGAGTCCTGCTTTTAGAAAGATGAAACTTTTGTTTCGTTTAAGAAAGACTTCCGGATCAAATACGGATCCGTCTTCGAAGTGAATCGAAGTGATTTGTTTCATTCGTATCCAATGATTTGAATTAAAATCTTTCGGATTTGAATAGGTGATGAGGTTTCCAGTCCTCCCGATGACTGCAGGAATGGAAGTCCCGTTTTTCAGAAAAATGGTATCCTGTGCGCGGAAATTCGCACTTATCAAGGTTAGGCCCAGTAAACAGAGGAAATGTTTCATGAATATAGAATAACGATAGGTGTTATTAGTGGAACCTGAAATTCAAATGTAAGTTATTTTAATAAGATACCATGACTGAGCTGCCTAAGGGATGGAGATGTGAATGAATAATATTCAATGATCAATCTTGAATTCTCAAGTAATAAAGAGAAAAAAATAATTTCGAATATTGAACGCCGAATATCGAATTTCGAAATGTGGGGTTAAAAAAAACATTCAATAATCAATGCTCAATGTTCAATTCTCAAGTTGAAACAATAGGAATATCGAATATCGAACGCCGAATATCGAATGTCGAAGGAATATATTTTTTAAAAGGAGGTGACAGTTCTTATATCTTATACTTCGAAATTCGATATTCGGTGTTCGATATTCGATATTGTTTTTCCCTTCAACAAAAAAAGGCGCCTCCCCAGGGAAGGCGCCTTTTGCTTTCGAACAAATCGAGGCTCGTCTTTTGTCCGCCGCCGGAGCGGAGGAATGGCACAGGCCAATGACATAGAACCTGAGTTTGTGTTCGTTTCATATTTCCCTTAAGCCACCATGAAATTCACGACCGGGCTCCAGTTTCCCTGAACGCCGGCTGTGATCACGGCATACCGGAAATAGTACCGGGTGCCGGAGGTCAGTCCGGTTTTCAGGAATTTAACGGTGTTGCCTGTATAGATCACGGCCCAGCTTGTCGCTGTGGCAGGATCGGTGGTCATCTCATAGACGTAGATGCCGCGTTTCACTGCCTGGGTTGTGATCTTGGCCGAGGCCGGATCTTTACCTGCGGTAACGCTGAACCCCTTGGGCTTGCGCACCATTGGCTTCTTCTCCGGCATCCCCGAAACGCCGATAATGCTGCTGGCATTGTCGGGGTTTGCATTGGCCACCACCTCCACATAGGATGCCAGCTGCATCAGAGAGGTTGTGAGCGTTTTGCGCTCCACGTGCATCTGATCAACGGAACCTTTGGCACGGGTGAGCGTTAAGCTATAGCCCGCTTCCAGGGCAGCAGCTTGTGCGTCGATGGTTGTCAGCGCAGGCGTAGGGTTTGGGAATATTGCATTGCCCGTCATGCTCTGCGAGATGTGCCTGGCAAGTACAACCACCTGAGTGGGAGTGAGCTTCGAGAGACCCAAAGCCACTCTCTTTTTTTGAATTTTACTTTTTGAACTCATTTTGTTTTGTTTTTTACCCGGGGCCGCCCGAAGGCGGATTTTATCCCAGGCTGGTTTATCCCCTGGCAATAGGCCAGGAGAGCAATCGTTCCTGAATCCGGCTTTGCTGGACACAAAATCGTCGCAGGAACCCCGAGGTATTTTTTACTCCGGAGTCTGGAATCACGGCTTTCGCAATTCCGGCTCTTCCGATGGTCCTTCCGTATGCATCCGGAAGGTGATCCTGTCAGCCTGATTCGCCGGCGAATCGGGCTGACAGGAGTTCCACAGAAGAGGTATTCTTAATTATTCTCTTCGTATTCTGTACTTTTTCAATCAAACTCTCTTCAACTATAGTGGCCCACACTTTTACTATAGTTGTCGGTTGTCCAACTATAGTGGCCCACACTTTTCCTATAGTTGCCGGTTGTCC
>DASYGQ010000180.1:0-7597 GCA_035999585.1 Bacteroidia bacterium
TTAACCTTCTTTTTTAGTTCACGAAGGTACAATACATATTTTTTGACAAGTTCAAATTCCTCTTTTGATGAGGCTTCGAAAATAATTCCAATATTTTTAGCATCTTCCAGACTCATAATCATCCGGTCGCGCATAAGGCCATTCATCTCCTGACGAAGGAAATAACGACCAAATCTGTTTTTAATGGAATCCAGGATATTACTCATAGAAAGGCACTAGATTATTCTAACATTTTCAAAAACTCAGTTTCTCCAATGATTTTCACACCGAGCTTTTCCGCCTTTTTCAGCTTTTCAGGTCCCATCTCTTCTCCTGCAATCAGAAAACTGGTTTTCCCGGAAACAGAACCTGCACTTTTTCCGCCGTTCTGCTCAATGAGCTTTTTCAGATCATCGCGTGAAATCATATTAAATTTACCTGAAATGACAAAAGTAAGCCCTTTAAGTTTCTCACTGGAGTTGGCAAGTGCTTCTTCTGACATCGTAAAGTTAAGTCCTTTCTGCTGAAGGCGTCCGATCACGGCCTCATTTTTTGCGTCGTCGAAGAAGGCACGGATTCCCTGAGCTATTTTTGCCCCTATATCCCCTACTTCCAGTAATTGCTCCACGCTTGCCAACTTGAGCCGTTCTATATCCTTGAAGTAATAAGCCAGCTTCTTGGCCGTGGTTTCGCCAACATGACGGATTCCAATTGCAAAGAGAACCCGCTCGAAAGGTACTTCTTTGGAGGCTTCGATGCCGGCAATAAGATTAGAAGCCGATTTCTCTGCCATTCGCTCAAGCGGCAGAATATCGTCTTTCTTCAAATCATAGATATCCGCGATGTTTTTCAAAAGCCCGGTATTATATAAAAGTTCAATTGTTTCACTTCCGAGGCTTTCAATGTTCATGGCCCTGCGGCTTGTAAAATGCTCCATTTTACCTTTAATCTGAGGAGGGCATCCATTTTCATTCGGACAAAAATGTTTGGCTTCATCTTCTTTCAAAACAAGCACTGCATCGCATTCGGGACAATGCCTAATGAATTCAACGGCCTTCGAGTGATCTGGTCGTTTTGAAAGATCCACTCCAACAATTTTCGGGATGATCTCCCCTCCTTTTTCAACATATACGGTATCTCCAAGCCTTACACCAAGCTTTTCTATGATATCAGCATTGTGAAGAGAAGCCCTTTTTACAGTGGTGCCTGCCAGTAAGACAGGCTTGAGATTAGCCACAGGTGTTACAGCACCTGTTCTTCCCACCTGGTAAGAAATGGATTCAAGCAATGTGCTTACACGTTCAGCCTTAAATTTATAGGCGATTGCCCACCGGGGCGACTTTGCTGTAAACCCCAGCGCCTTTTGCTGGTCGTATGAGTTCACTTTAATAACAACCCCGTCAATATCAAAAGGAAGCCTGTGCCGCTCTTTGTCCCAGTGATGAATAAATGTAAGTACTTCGTCAATATTTTTTGCCAGTTTGTTGAATGCTGACACTTTAAATCCCCAGCTCTTTGCTGCCTGAAGGTTCTCATAATGTGACTGAAATGGCAAGTTCTCCCCGAGCATGAAATACAAATAACAGTCGAGATTTCTCCTTGCCACTATGGCGGAGTCTTGCATTTTCAAAGTTCCTGCTGCCGAGTTGCGGGGGTTGGCAAGTGCTGTCTCACCGGCTTCCTCCCGCTCTTTGTTGATTTCATCAAATACGGAACGTGGCATGACAATTTCACCCCGAACCTCAAATTCAGGAGGGTAATCATTTCCACGTATTTTGAGGGGTATGCTTCGGATCGTTCTTACGTTTGCAGTCACATCATCTCCTTTCTCACCATCTCCGCGTGTAACCGCCTGGTACAGCAAACCATTTTTATAGGTAATGCCAATAGCAACCCCATCATATTTCAATTCGCACACATATTCACAGGGGGATGAAAGCGTTTTGGATACCCGTTCGTGAAATTCCTTCAGCTCTTCTTCGTTATAGGTATTGCCAAGTGAAAGCATTGCATATTTATGCTTTACTGTCTTAAATTCCTTTGTTATCGCTCCGCCCACACGCTGTGAGGGAGATTCAGGAGATAGCAATTGCGGAAATTCGGCTTCAAGATGTTGTAATTCTTCCAGAAGCTTATCAAACTCATAATCACTTATAGACGGCGCAGCCACCACATAGTAATTGTAGTTATGCTCATCTATTTCCTTACTCAGCTGTGCAATGCGTTCTTTGGCTTCTGAAATATTCATGATGTAAAAATAATAAAGAGAACCGATTGAGAGAAACGAAGAAGTTGGCCTCTTATTTTCGACGCAACTTCCTGCACCAGACCATCCTGTCTTTGCCATTCAGATCCTTTTGAATCACAGGAAGTTCAAAACCTTCTTTGATCAGAAGCGCAGCCACCTCACTTCCAAGTGCTTCATTGACTTCCAGAAACAATCCTCCTCCATCCTCCAGGTGCAAATTCGCAAATCTTGCTATTTGACGATAGAACAAAAGCGGATCTTCATCTTTCACAAAAAGCGCCAGATGAGGTTCAAATCCATGCACATTCTGATCCATTTTGCCCATCTCAGACTTTCGTATATAGGGTGGATTGGAAACAATTAGATGGAATGCACCTTCCTTCCATCCGGCAGGATCGGCCAGTATATCAAAATGGCTAAATTGTACATTGACACCGTTAGCTGAGGCATTCTGCCTGGCTATTGTCAATGCCGTCTCCGATACATCCAGAGCAAAGACTTCCGCATCTGACATGGAGTGCTTTAAAGCTATTGCAATGCATCCGCTGCCAGTACCAATATCCAGCACACGAACCGGACTTGAGCCTGATTGCTGTAAAACCAATTCAACCAACTCCTCCGTTTCAGGTCTTGGAATAAGTACATTCTGATCCACTTTCATTGTCAAACCGCAAAAAGGAGCGTGACCCAGGATATACTGAATTGGCTTCCTCGATTTTAGTTCCTTGACTGCAAATACAAACCGTAACAATTCACTCTCACTCATGGTTTGCTGGGCTCTCAGAACGAGATCCGTCTTACTTTTAAATCCCATAAAATACTCAAAGCAGAGGAAGCAAAAAAGCGAAATTTCTTCCGCCTCATAAGCATCCTGAAGCTCAGAACGAAAAAGATTTATCACCGATTGCACTCTGTTGTCAGCAGCTTTCATATACTCTTCTTTTCAAGGGTTGTATGGACCTTGTTTCAGCGAATTTCCGAATAATTTCAGGATGATATCGTCTTTTTTTGTGATCTCTTGAATTTAACCCAATCCAGGACACAGAAGATGTTTTCAGACCTAACAGAAATGTATTGTGAGAAAATTAAACCGTTTGTTAATTTTGCTTTCTGGATTCGCCTGAAACATACATGCAACGATGCCTCGAACTTGCCGAAAAAGGCAGAGGACATACCGCTCCCAATCCTATGGTCGGATGTGTCATTGTATGCAAAGGCAAAATCATCGGTGAAGGTTTTCACCGCAAATACGGCGAAGCCCATGCCGAGGTGAATGCAATCTCATCGGTGAAAGACAAAAAACTGCTTTCACAATCAACCTTATACGTCAATCTGGAGCCATGCTCCCATTTTGGAAAGACACCTCCGTGTGCCGACCTTATTATCTCTCATGGTATCCCGTCGGTTGTCATCGGCTGCCAGGATACCTTTTCACTTGTACAGGGCCGGGGAATTCAGAAACTCATAGCTGCCGGAACTGAAGTAAATACCGGAGTACTTGAAAAAGAAAGCAGGGAACTGAATAAACGATTCTTCACTTTCCACGAAAAAAAGAGACCTTATATCATTCTCAAATGGGCTGAAACGGCTGATGGCTTTATGGACTCCATCCGCCGGCCTGAAGCTTCTCCCCTCAAAATCAGTTCTGCTGAATCACAACAGTTGCTGCATACATGGAGGAGCCAGGAGCAGGCTATTCTCGTAGGCACGGGGACAGCGCTGCTTGATAATCCGCAACTGACAGTCAGAAATATACCAGGAAACAACCCTTTGCGATTAGTGCTGGATGCCTCGCACAAGATTCCGGATCATTTTCACCTCAAAGATGGAAGCACACCAACCATTGTATATACAAGTCAGGAGCTACCGGGGAAAATCAATCTTGATTATGTATCTGTTACCTTTTCGTCCAGGCAATCAACACTGGAAGCCGTACTGAATGATCTGTACATCCGAAGCATCCAATCATTACTTGTGGAGGGCGGCCCAGCTCTCTTAAGATCTTTTCTCAACCTGGGGCTTTGGGATGAACTGCGTGTGTTCAAGGCAGGATTCACCTGTGGCACAGGTATCTCAGCCCCTCAAAAACCGGATCAACCGGCGAGCATCGTGCAATCCGGCAACGACCAATTGCTGCTATATCGCAAAATCATATGATTTATCTGCTGCTCAGCATTACTGGCAATGCGCTTCTTTTTATCATACTGAAGTACTTCGAACGCTTCCGTATCCATACGCTTCAAGCCATCGTAGTCAATTATTTCACTGCCCTTGCTCTGGGCCTTCTTCACAACCACAGTGCTTCCGGCATTCAGGATATTTTTCACCTTCCCGGTCTCTGGGTCGCTTTCATGCTGGGCACCCTGTTCATCATCATCTTTTTACTTCTGGCAAAAACAGCTCAGGAAATTGGTGTTTCCGTTGCCACTGTTGCCAATAAAATGTCAGTCGTAATTCCGGTTTGTATTGCCATTCTTTTTTATCACAACTCATTCGGCCCTCTCAAGATTACAGGTATCCTGCTTGCCCTTGTCGCTGTGGTACTGACCTCCAAAAAAGAAAGCAGTGCAGCTACCGGAGCAATACCCGCGCGCAGCCTTGTGTTGCTTCCGCTTGTTGTGTTCATTGGCAGCGGCACAATCGATGCGCTTCTGAACTATTCCCAGGAAAAGCTCGTGGCACGTTCCGATTCCAGCCTTTTCATTGCCACCTGTTTTGCCGTGGCCGCTGTTATCGGGCTTACCACTCTTTTAATACGGTATTTCATTCGCCGCGAAAAATTTGAATTCAAAAGCTTGCTGGGAGGCATTGCTCTGGGCATCCCCAATTATTATTCCACCTATTACCTGCTCGAAGCGCTGCATTCCAAAACCCTTGAAAGTTCTGTTCTGTATCCTTTGAATAACCTGGGTATTGTAGTGGTATGCGCCGTATCGGCTTATCTTCTTTTCAGAGAAAAACTCTCTGCCATTAATCTGGCGGGTATATTCCTTTCTTTGGTGGCCATTGCACTCATCGCATTTTCATGAATCTGTTTGAAGATACCTATCTGACTCTGGCGAAGCCGGGTGAAGCCATTTACCGTGACCGGGGCAGCCGGTTTTTAGCCTTCTCCTTTCCTGTTAACAGTGAAGCTCAGGTCAAGGATCATTTGCTGCTCTTACGCAAACTGCACCCTGGTGCCAACCACCATTGCTTTGCCTTCCGACTGGGGGCTTCCAAACAATTCTTCCGTGCCAACGATGATGGCGAACCATCTGGTACCGCGGGCAGACCTATTCTCGGTCAGATCCAATCGAAAGATCTTACCAATGTACTTGTCGTTGTTGTCAGATACTTCGGAGGCATCTTGTTGGGAGTTGGCGGACTGATTCAGGCGTATAAACAGGCGGCCGCCGAAGCCATCGCAGCTTCTTCGTGTCTTGAGAAAACAGTCAAGGAGGTATATCGTCTTTATTTCGGATACGATGCAATGAATAAGGTTATGAAAATCATCAAAGACAATCACCTTGAGCAGCACGAACCTGATTTTGGCCTGGAATGCCTGCTGACCATTGCGGTAAGGAAGTCGGAAGCGGAACGCATTTCAGAATTGTTCAGGCAGATAGAGGGCCTGAAGCTTGCCTTTCTGCTTGAAGAATAGGCTTACCTTTGCATTTAACACTTATTAACTGTTCAGCAGGTAATAATAAAATCCGCCGGTTCCCGGATTGCGTAAGTGAAAGCATCAAACAAAATATTCAAAAATGATAAATTTCAGATATTTAACCAGCGCCTTTTTACTTTGCCTTGGCTTTGTCTCTTGCGCGCAAAACAAAAACGAAAACATGAAAACTGAAATAACATCCACTCCCGGGACTCAAACAATATCCGCCACTGGAATAGACACAGCCACTCTGGGAGGTGGATGCTTCTGGTGCATGGAAGCGCAATTCCAGCTTTTGAATGGGGTTACAAAGGTGGAATCGGGTTTTTCAGGCGGTCATGTCAAAAATCCGGCTTACCGGGAAGTTTGTAACGGCACAACAGGTCATGCTGAAGTGACACAGATTTATTTCGATCGCAGCAAAATTAGCTTTGATCAGATCTTGGAGGCTTTCTGGCAGGCACACGACCCCACGACACTCAATCGTCAGGGAAATGATGTTGGCACCCAATACCGATCAGTGATTTTTTATCATAATACCGAACAAAAAAATCTGGCAGAAAAATACAAAAAGAAGCTGGCGGAATCAGGAGCATTCAATGCTCCTATTGTAACTGAAATTGCGCCCTTCACCGTATTTTATAAAGCTGAAAATTATCACCAGGATTATTTTGAGTTAAACGGAAGTGAACCCTATTGCCAGTTCGTGATTGCTCCCAAAGTGGAGAAGTTCAAGAAAGTGTTTCATGACAAACTGATTGATAAAAAACAATAGAGCTATTCCGAAAAAAAAGCCTCCAGATATAACGTCGGAGGCTTTTCTATTTGAAAAAATGTTGAACTCACCCCGCTTTTCGGTTATCGATGATGAGTCCTGCGATCCCTCCTACAACTGATCCGCTTATAAATCCGGCAAACCCCATCATGCCACCACCTTCGTAAAGCCCTATTCCCAATCCAATGGCTCCACAAACCCACCAGCTATTGGTAACCACTTTACTGCTGGCAATGATACTTACCGATTCGCGAGAACCAATATTTTCATTCTGCATTACCGGCATTTTAACAGTTCCAGTTATAAATGCTCTTTCTTTTTCCTTTGCCAGAAAACATAGAATATTTTGCATCCATTTCTGCAATTTTACATGAACCAATCCTTCCCCGATATGCCCATAATCGTCCAGGCCCCAGCTCCAGGAGCAGGTTCCTGCCGAAAACACCGAATTGCCTGTCGGAAGAGTATAAACCGTGACATTCGCATGTGTTTTTATTCCATCCTGGTCTGAAGGATGCCATGTAACAGGTGATTTAGCAAGGACATGAACATTGGGCGGCTTCGGAAACCCATCCCAAATACGATCAAACTCGTAGCCGACCAATTTGTGAAATTTTTCTCCAGCTTCGATCCCTGTATTCTCAAACAACGGGTGATTCGTATTGGCTATCACCAGGTCTTTATTAGGTTCGTTAGCCTTAAACCAACCTTCATACATCTGACCGATGATTTGCTGCTCGGCTCGATTAACATTGAAATCACGAAACCGTGCAGTAACCAATGTGCGGTCTTTTTCAAAGATAGGGTCTACCAGGTATGGCGACAGCCTATCGCATTTATAACAAACCATATTCCTGAACTTGCCATTGAATGAATCCTCCATGCGTACCTGCCAATACATCGCGTTGGCACCAAAAAATCCCACACCTAAGCTTTTTGTCTCCAGTCC
>DASYGQ010000068.1:0-4077 GCA_035999585.1 Bacteroidia bacterium
GGAAAGTTTGCCATGACGCTTGGCAAAAGCATTCCTCAGGAAGGTATCGAACTGCTCATTCACCAGTTGGTGGACCTGCGGATTCTGCGCGACAAAGACGAAAGCGGCAAATACGAATTGAGGCACGACTCCCTTGCGGTAAAAATTTATGAGAAAATAACTCTTGTTGAAAAAGAGCTGATTGAGGTTCGTTCACTCATCGAAACCGCTTTTTCCAATTACCTGAAGAGACAGGTCCTCATCAACGAAACGGATCTGGCTTACATTGCTCCTTACGAACGCAAATTATTCCTGAATGAAAAGCTGCATGCGTTCCTGGAAGAAAGCAAAGGCGCTGTTTCCCGGATACGCCGAAGGAGAGTGATTGTGTTGGTAGTGATCGCCAGCTTTGTATTTGCAGTGCTTTCGGGTTTTACGATCTGGGCGATGTCGGAACGCTCCGTTGCCGTACAACAGAGCGAGGAAGCAAAAAAGCAGAAGTTGCTAGCTGAAAAAGAAAAGAATGAGGCGCTCCGCTCAAAAGACGAAGCCCTGCAGGCCGACTCTCTTGCCCTTAAGGAAAAAGAAAAGGCCGAGCAACACGAGAAATTTGCCATCACTGCAAAGCAGCAAGCCGAGATGGCGCGGCAGCAGGCTCTCGTAGCGATGGGACTTGCGGAGAAAGAGAAGTCATACGCCATGCAGCAATCAGAAATTGCCCGGAAAGAGGAGAAAAATGCGGAGGACCAGAAAGAGATTGCAAAAACAGAGAAACAAAAGGCCGAAGCCGCCGAAAAGAACGCCAACCGCAGCTTCCTTCTTTCCCTCGCACAGGGTGTGGCACTAAAATCACCTTTGTATAAGGACGATCCTCAACTGCAAGGCCTTTTGGCTGAACAGGCCTTTTTGTTTAACCAGGCCAACGGAGGAAGCCCGAGAGAACCCTTCATTTATGATGCACTGCGCATGGCCCTCAGCAACCTGAACGGAGGCGCTTCCAATGTATTCTCCTCCTCCCGTGAAAGCAAAGCGCTGATGGAGCGGGGCGACACCTTGTTCAGCGCAAGCCGCTCCTGGGCTATTGCCATGCAAAGCCTGAACATGGGAAGAAAAATAAATATGGCCATCATGCTGAACCCTTATGCAAGCACGGCCGATCAGGTATTTTTCAGCGCCGATGGCACACATCTTCTCGCCGGCCTTACGGATAATAAGGTTTTGTTCTGGAACTTCAACCGAAGCAGCAAAATGTCTTTGCCCTATCAGGAATTATCGGGTCATAAAGGACTGCTTCGTGGCGCGGCCTTTAGTGCTGACGGACAACATTTCGTAACCGGAGGCAAAGACAGCCTCCTGCTCTTCTGGAAAATCACGAAGGGACAGGTTAGTCCGGAGAAAACAATGAAAGCCGGCGCAGGCATCAAAAATCTGATCTATGCGCCTGACGGCACTCACATTTATGTTTTGCAGGAGGATGGAAAAATAATGATCTGGGACTCAGGCAGCGCTTCCCTCCAGCCTTTTGCCTTCAGGGGATCCTCCAGGCCCAATACCATCGCTTATGACCCTTCGGGAAAAATACTGGCGATAGGCACATTGGATGGAAGCATCTGGCTTTGCCAGGAAAACGGCAGGCAGATTCAGGTGAAGGCTCATTCTGCCCGGGTCGACGTCATTGCATACAGCCCCGATTTCAAAACATTTGCCAGCGCCGGTTCCGACCGCATCATCAAACTGTTCAATGCCCTTGATCCGGAAGAAAGCCCCGAGGTGATCAAAGACCTGAACTCCAAAGTGCGCTGTATGACTTTTACATCCGGCGGAAGCCTTGTTGCAGCCTGTGCCGACAAGCGGACCTATATCATCGAACAGTCAGCGCTGAAGCTGTCCGCAGAAGTATCCGGCCTGCTGAAACGAAACCTGAGCAAAGAAGAGTGGAAAGCCTTTTTCAGAGATTTTCCGTACCAGAAAACGAAGCCCGGATTACCGGAACCCCAGTAGATATCAGCTGAAACCAGATCATGAAACGCATTACGCTACTTTGTTTCTTTTTCATCTCTTCCGTCTTGCTCCTGCAGGCACAGGAAAACCCTTCGGTTAGTCAGGGTATGCACGCACATGTACATACGGTCACCGTTGGCGCAGGATTTAAGTTGTACGGACTGGATGTTCAAATGCAAAAAGCGGAAGACCTGTTTAACACCGGTAATTACCAGGCATGCACACACCTGCTCGACAGCCTGAGCCGGCTCTCCTACCTTGGTAAAAGTGACCGTGAAAATGTGCTTTCCCTGCTTGCCAAAGCGTATCTCGAACAGGATGAAACACAAAAAGCGGAGGAAACGGTCAGGCAGATGCTGGTGAATAATCCTCACTATGAACTGACCGAAGCCAATAACACGGAAGATTTCAACCTGCTTGTCAGGTCCTTCGAAATCCATCCCCTGTTCTCTTTAGGCGCACGCAATACCGTGCTGGCGCCATCCATAGTCACAACCAAAACGTTCTCGCTGAATCCCAATCTGAATTACCAAAAGTCGTATCTGTATTCCAAATACATTCTCATGTATTATGGCTGGGCTGAGCTGGAATTCAGAAAAAATCTTTCGGTAAATATGGAGCTGATCATCTGGAATCTGATCTCGGGTCGCAACATGGACGGGAATACGGGTTGGTATGAAAACTACAATGAAAACATGGGCTTCCTGGAAATCCCGGTATATGTACGCAAATACCTGAAGCTGCCTGCTTACAAAAACTTTCTGATGTACGGCTCGGCCGGAGGAAGCTGGCTTTACATGCGCAGTGCCAACCTCAATATTTCCAATACCATCCCTGTCTATCACAACGGGGTTCCTACCTATTACTCGAACGTGAATAACAACATCAATATGCTCGCACAAAGAAATGTGAATACGTTTAACTGGTTGGTGGGAGCAGGAATCGGATATAAGTTAAGAAACATCACACTCACGCTCGACTGGCGGTATTACGGAGGCTTGAACAGTCTGACCAATCCGGCAGCTCAAATGAAGAACGAGCTTCTCAACACTACCTATTATTATCTGGACAACACGATCAAACTCAACAAAACGGAGGTTGGGGCAACGATCTCTTTTACAATCAGCCATTCGGTGAAAAAGAAACCCCTTCAGAACACCATGATCCGCGTCAAATCGCATTTCTGATTCAGGCCAGAATACCAATCACCAATACATCATCCGTTTGTTCAGCGCCTCTCATCCAGTCGCCATGTGTTGAGGCAAGCACCTCCTTTTGTTTCTCAGGGCTTTCCTTTGCAATAGCCAAAAGTATTTCCTTGAATTTACGGCTCATGAATTTCTTGCCTGCCGCATTGAACTGATCGGCATAACCATCGCTGAACATATAAACGACATCACCCGGCTTCAGCACAAGCTCATGCTTTTCGAACACCTGATCATCGGGTGTATAACCTCCGATGGCTGCTTTCGTCGCTTTTGTTTCGATCACTTCCTGACAGCCTTTGCGGATGAGCCACAAGGGGCGGTTGGCCGCAGCATATTCCAAATGCGTGTTTCCCTCACTACCGGCTTTCAGGCTTATCAAAGCGATATCCATTCCGTCGCGGGTCTCCCCTTCGCCCCCGCTTTGTCCGAGTGCCTTCCGGATGCCTTTGTTAAGGCAGGTCAGTATCTCCGATACATCATTGCATTGATTCCAGGCTTCATTTAGTTTCTCCGTGCCAAGCATGCTCATAAAACCTCCCGGCACACCATGACCGGTGCAATCCGCTGCCGCCAGGAAGATCTGAGGGGAACCGGCATTGTTCCGTTCAGAGAACCAGTAAAAGTCGCCACTGACAATATCCTTGGGTTTGAAAAAGATAAATGACTGAGGCAATGCCTTCTGAATACTGTCCAGTCTCGGCAAGAGGGCCTGCTGGATACGCAGCGCATAGGTGATGCTGGCGGTGATCTCCCTGTTTTTCTCTTCTATCTCGTCATAAGCTCCCTTCAGCTCCACATGACGCAGGCGGTGTATCTCTGCTTCCTGCCTTGTGCTTTCGACAGCGAAGCTGATCTGTTGATGCTTCAGCCTGTTGCCCGATTCCTGATT
>DASYGQ010000100.1:0-9318 GCA_035999585.1 Bacteroidia bacterium
TACTCATTGCATTTATTAGATTCATTCATACACTCATTCGATATGTCAATTGTAAATAACCGTTTGCCCGAAGCAGAGCTGGAAAAGAATTTTTCAGATGTTCATCCTCCGTTCGAGCATGTGGAAGGAGCTACCATCGAAGCCAATCGCTGCATTTTCTGTTACGATGCACCCTGCACCAAGCTTTGCCCAACGAGCATTGATGTGCCTTTGTTCATCAAACAGATTTCATCCGGCAACATCAAAGGCTCAGCGCATACCATCCTCTCCTCGAATATCATGGGTGGTGGCTGTTCCAAGGTTTGTCCAGTAGAGAAACTCTGCGAAGGAGCCTGTGTGTATAACCTATTGGAAGAGAAACCCATTTCCATCGCGAAGCTCCAGCGCTTTTCAACCGAGCAGGCCATTCGTGAGAAATGGAAACTGTTCGAGCGCAAACCATCCAACGGCAAAAAAGTGGCTGTTGTGGGAGCCGGCCCGGCGGGTCTGGCATGTGCGCATGCTTTGTCGCTTCAAGGCGTGGATGTAACCGTGTTTGAGAAAGAGCAAAAAGGCGGCGGGCTTATGACATACGGCGTGGCAGCTTACAAGGTGACACCGGAGTTCTGTAAAGAGGAGGTGGATTATATCACCTCCATTGGCGGAATTGACATTCAGTATGGCAAAGAGCTGGGCAAAAATGTGAGCCTGACTGATCTGCAGAAAAAATACGATGCTGTTTTTCTGGGTATCGGTGTGGGTATTGCCCGTTCGCTGGAGATACCCGGTGAAAACCTCGAAGGCGTGGTGGATGCCATTTCATTCATCTACGACCTGCGTACCAGCGACTATTCAAAGATTGCTGTGGGCGACCGTGTGGCGGTTATCGGAATGGGTATGACAGCCATTGATGCTGCCACCCAATCGAAACGACTGGGTGCCAAAGAAGTGACAATGATTTATCGCCGTACCGAAAATGAAAAACCCTGCACCGATGTGGAGCTGGACCTGGCAAGGCTCGACGGCTGTTCGTTCATCTGGCTGGCCAGTCCGAAAGAAATCATCGGAGAAAACGGCAAGGTGACGAAGCTCATCTGTACCAAAATGAAACTGGGACCTCCCGATGCATCGGGCCGTAAAGCTCCTGTAGATACCGGAGAAACATTGACGCTCGATGTGGATATGGTCATCAAGGCAGCAGGACAGATTCCTTATCAGGAACTGGTGAAACAAATGGCTGTGGATAACAAAGACGGGAAAATAAAAGCAGGCAAGAACGGCGAAACAAACCTGAAAGGTGTGTTTTCCGGAGGCGATTCAGTGAACGGAGGCAAGGAAGTGGTGGATGCTGTTCAGGCCGGAAAAGACGCTGCCAAAGGAATTTTGAAATACATGAACGTGCAATAAGCCACGCAATAACAGATACTGAAATACTATTATGGCAAATTTACAATCGAATTTCCTGGGGATTAAATCACCCAATCCTTTCTGGCTGGCCTCTGCGCCTCCGACCGATAAAAAGATCAACGTGATGCGTGCCTTTGAGGCAGGCTGGGGTGGAGTGGTCTGGAAAACACTTGGCTCGCAGGTGAAGAATGTTTCTTCACGTTATTCGGCTGTCAGTTATAACGGACAAAAAGCTATGGGCTTCAATAACATCGAGCTCATCTCCGATCGCCCGCTCGACATCAACCTGAAAGAGATCCGTGAAGTGCTGAAGGAATTCCCAGACAGAGCGATGATCGTGTCGCTGATGGCCGATAACGACCGCAAGAGCTGGCATGAAATGGTGAAGAAGGCACAGGATACCGGTGCACACGGACTCGAGCTCAACTTCGGTTGTCCGCACGGCATGGTTGAACGCGGCATGGGAGCCAGCGTTGGTCAGGATCCCGAGATTGCCAAAATGGTGGTGGAGTGGGTGATGGAAGTGGCCACCATTCCTGTGATCACCAAGCTCACACCCAATGTACACTCGGTCGTTCCCGCCGGAAGAGCGGTGATTGAAGCCGGAACCAATGCACTTTCCCTGATCAATACAATTCAGTCGGTCACCGGCGTGAATCTCGATACGCTTGTTCCAAACCCGAATGTGGGCGGCAAATCGGTATTCGGCGGCTATTGCGGTCCTGCCGTGAAACCCATTGCCCTGAAATTTCTGACTACCCTGGCGCAGGATGAAAAGACTCGCAGGACGCCTGTCTCCGGTATAGGAGGCATCACCACCTGGAAAGATGCAGTGGAGTTCATGCTGCTCGGAGCAAGCAATGTACAGGTATGTACTGCTGCCATGATTCAGGGCTTCCGGATCATCACCGATCTGTGTGAAGGTATGAGCAACTGGATGGATGAAAAAGGATACAAAAGCATTGATGAGTTCGTAGGTCTTTCTGTTCCCAACATCACCCGCTGGGAAGAGCTTGACATCAATTACCACATCATCGCCAACATCGATCAGGATAAATGCATCCACTGCGGATTGTGTTACATCACCTGCGAAGACACCTCTCACCAGAGTATCAATATCGAAAAGGGCGATCCTTACAATAAGTACACCATCAAAGAAGAAGAATGTGTGGGTTGTAACCTCTGTAAGATCGTTTGCCCGGTGGTGGATTGCATTACCATGGAAGAGCACCGCAAAGGACCGGAATACCTCAACTGGACAGAGTTCCAGAAGAGAGGTTTGCCTTTGAATGATCATTGACAAACTCTTTCTGAGGAGGTAAACACTCACAATCCAACTGGAAAACTTCTTTTTGCCCTATGATTTTGATTTACCTAATAGACCGCGGATTATTATGATTACTATGATCGTCATGATTGACCAGATCCTCGTTTATCATAAATCACGAGAATCCACGGCCTGTTTAAGAAAGCTGTTCTTCCATGACCAGCCTTACTTGCTATTCCCCTTCAAAAAGATATATTTGTAAGGATTCACGCAGCATCCATCCTGACACGAATATTCATGAGCATTCGTCCGACCCGGTTTCTGATTGCTTTCTGCCTGATGGTTTTCCTTCTGCAGGTTATGCCCGCTAAAGCGCAGGATAAGGAAGGGAAAGTCAACGAAGCCGAAATGCTGTGGCAAAGTTGTGATCACAAGGCTTTTCATCGCGGACTGGAAGCCAGCCTCGGAGTGAGCGACCAACAATACGATGCCTTTCAGAAATACCTCATCTTCATAAAGAAAACCTGGAAAGACCAGGAATTGTTTTTCGATCTGGTACACCAGGAAAAAATCAATACTTCTGAAGATGCCTGCAAATACTTCAGCACGCTTCTGATCCGCTACAGGAGTTATTACCCTGATTTTTTAGTTTATACCGATAGCCTCGTCCGGGTCTCATATCCCGATCCTGTATTACTCTCTTGCGGACAGGATTTAAGTAATCCCGGTTTTGAAGACAATAACTTCTCCTCCTGGGATCAGCAGGAAGGATTTGCCATTGACGGCAGCGGCCTGGGAGGTGTGACTCTTGTTCCCGGAGCAGGGCAAAGCTTCATTACCAGCCCCGGCTCCGATCCTCTTGTCGGATCCGACCTTCAACGTGTTTATCCGGGACAGGGCGGAGGCAATCACTCTGCCATGATCGGCAACGGTCCGCTCGCCGATGGAAGGGCCGGAGCCATTTCCATTTCTTTCACCGTGTCTCAGGCATCCGTCAATTTCAGTTACGACTATGCAGTGGTGTTGGAAGCCCCCTCCATTCACACCGCTCCGCAGCAGCCTTATTTCTTCCTGACGCTGAGCGACCAGTCGGGCAATATCCTTCCAAATGGTGCTTATTCAGTCACTGCCGGTCCCGGCATTCCCGGCTTTACCCTCGTGCCTGGAACAGATGCGTATTACAAAAACTGGACTTCCGTCTATGTGGATCTTTCAGCTTATGTAGGTCAGTGCCTCACACTCACATTCATCTGCCGCGACTGTACCCAGGGCTCTCACTACGGTTATGCTTATATGGATGCTTCCAACCTGGGAGGGCATGTAACAACACCGAATGTGATGACACCCAATGGCGATGGCATCAACGATGAATTCAAAATCAATTGCTCAGGAATTGCCAGTCTGCATTGCCTGATATTCAACCGCTGGGGAGTGCTGGTGGGGGAACTCAATGATATCAATGATACCTGGGACGGGCATGATAAGACGGGTATTGCCTGTATCCCCGGTGTTTATTATTATACCGTTAAAGCCAAAGACTTCGGTGGGCATGAGGTTTCTGAAAAAGGCTTTGTGCAGTTGTTGCGGTAAGCTTTTGAGTTTTAGAAGATCAAGGGATTTAAGAATTTGGGCATGTCCCGCTGGAGTAAGCGCTATTGAAATCAAATAAATATTGGAATTTAGACTAGCGCTTACTCCAGTGGGTCGGGCTTTTCCCCTTTCATAAAGTATGAATGGTAGGGGCCTAGCGCCACTCGCTTTTTCGCGAAAAGCGAAAAGAGCTCAAACAAAAATGGCTCCATCCTTCATCCAAAAAATGAAAAATAATTTTATTTTATTTAAAAAAAAACATGGATCGGACTTGCAATTTATTTTTCTGCATGAGGGATAGAGGCATTTTTGTCTGAGCTCCTTTGCAGCAACAAAACTTGATGAGGAACTCATATCCTCAGTCTTAATCGGAGACTTCAGAGAACTCGGAGCTGCAAAGAGCGAGTGCCGAAAGCCCGGCCCCCTGAAGTAAGCGCTAGTCTAAATTCCAATATTTATTTGATTTCAACAGCGCTTACTTCAGGGGGACATGCCCCAATACTTATCTTCCTCTGAAAGATTATCCCCTTAAACCTTATTCTTCAAAAACGCCAAAGTCATCGCCCAGGCCTCGGAAGCAGCTTGAGCATTATAGGCCGGCTTGTAATTGCAGAAAAAACCATGATCCGCATCTGAGATCACGACATTGATGTGAGGTTTGTTTTCAGCTTTGAGGGTATTAATAACAATATCGATCTGTTCTGAGGGAATATGCTTGTCGAGTCCGCCCCAGAAGAACAGCTGCGGGGCATGAAGGCTTTTGGCGTTCTTAATAATCTCCGGTGCAATGCCGCCACCATAGAACGAAACAGCAGCTTTTAGCGGAAGAGCCGTATTGGCAACAAAAGAGGCACGACCACCTAAACAGAAGCCGATACAGGCGATCTTGTCTTTTTTGACTTGTGTCTGCTTCTGCAGCCAATCGTATGCCGCACGGGTATCAGCTTCAAGCGTAGCAGGCGAGGTACTCTGCAGGTGCGGGAGAACAGTCGGGAAATCGGTATAGTCAATTTCAAGGCCGGGTGAAGCGGTGCGGTGAAACAGTTCAGGGGCAATGGCCAAATAGCCGGCTGCCGCCAGGCGATCGGTTACTTCACGGATATGCTGGTTAACACCAAAGGCTTCCTGAAACACTATAATGCCGGGGAAAGGACCCTGACCTTCGGGAGTTGCTACATAGGCCTGCATGTTGCTGCCGGATACAGGAATGGAAACAAAAGTGTTCGATGTCATAATGTATGAATGTTGGGATACAAAAATAGCAGGAAGATGGATTTCTTCCTGCTATTTCTTTCAAAAAAGGAATCAGGCTTTGGCGAGCTGAATTTCAGCATGCAGTTTTATATCATCACTCACAAGCATATTTCCGGCTTCGTTCAGCACATGGAATTTCAATCCGAAGTCTTTACGGTTGATCTTTCCGGATACTTCGAATCCCGCTTTCGTATTGCCCCAGGGATCTTTGGCGATTCCGCCCAGTGCTACATTCAGTGTGATATGCCGGGTCACATCGCGTATGGTCAGGTTGCCTTCCAGGGTGTATTCGTTTTCTGCCTTCTTGTTCATTTTGGAAGAAACAAACTCCAGCTTTGGGAATTTAGCAACATCAAAGAACTCCTCACCTTTGAGGTGGCCATCCCGTTGTTCGTTTCCGGTGTTCACGGTGTTTACGTCAGCCGTAAATTTGATCTGTGCTGTGGCAAAATCGTTACCCTCGGTTTCTATTTCAGCATCGTATTCCTTAAAGCTTCCTGTCACCGTAGTGATCATGAGGTGCTTGGCTTTGAACTGAATTTCGGAATGGGCTTTATCGATGCTCCATTTGGTTTTGGTCATTGTTTCCATTGTTTTGGTTTTTAGATTGTTTGAAATGTTTGATTGGCCCCTGATTCTCATGATTAATTATGATAAAAGCTGATTTGATAATCATGAAAATCAGCGGTCTGTTGCCTAAATCTTTTTTTATTTTATTTAAATAATATGCTTATCCGATACGAAAGGCCCGCATGCTTGCTGCGGAAAACACTTCCTCATAAGTAAACTGAATATCTTCGTCTTTCTCGGTCAGGGCGAGACTATACAGCATGGGTATATAATGGTCAGGTGTGGGGACCGAAAGCATGGCTGATGCCCCGTGTTTTTCATACTCAATCAGGCTTTTGAAATCTCTGGCGTTGATACGGCCTTTGACCCATTCGTCGAATTCCACAGTCCAGTCGAACGGTGTTTCATCCTTCTTGGAAAACCAAAGCCTCAGGTTATGCACGATATTGCCGCTGCCCATGATGAGTACACCTTTTCTTCTGAGGACTTTGAGCTTCTGAGCCAGATCGAAATGATACTGCATGGGCTGATGGTAATCGATGCTCAGTTCAAATACCGGGATATCGGCAGCAGGAAACATATGCTTCAGAACAGTCCATGCGCCATGATCCAAACCCCATTCGGGATTTTCTTTGACTTCCGGAATGGTTTTCATTACCTCACGGGCATATTCCGGTGAGCCGGGTGAGGGGTAAGTGACTTTATATAACTCGGCCGGAAACCCGCCGAAATCATAAATGGTTTCGGGCTTGGGAGTGGTACTTACAAAGGTGCCACGAGTCAGCCAATGGGCGGATACCACCAGGATGGCGTTTGGCTTTTGTTTTACGGATTCACCCATGACACGCAGGCTTTTGGTAAAAGGATTGTCAAGAACTGCGTTCATGGGATTTCCATGGCCGATGAAAAAAGCAGGAATGCGTTCGGTATTGCTGAACGTATCGCTGATGTTTTTCAGATTCTGGAGATTCATGGCTTTGGGTATGAAAGGCAAAAATGCAAGTGCCCTGATTACGTCTCTTCTTTTCATTGCATTCAGAAGATTTACAGCACAAATGTACGGTGGTGGAATAGCCCGGCCATTGACCTAGGATAAGAAACAAAAGGCGTTATAAACCCCTGATTTGTATTGGCCGCAACAAGGGCTTATAAAAATGAATAAATTTATGCCACAGTCCCCGGGGGTATCGATGAAAGGTGTTTTCCGGAGGCTGTAAACCGATCAGATTGTTTCATGAACCCCACGCTGACCCGTTTTCGTCATTGGCTAATGCGCTTTTCAAAGGTGTTTTTCGGTGCACTTGGTATAATCCTTTTTATAGCTGTCGTCCTGAGCTTTACGGATGTGCCTTACTATGCATACTATGGTCTTGGAATGTCTTGCGAACCACTCAAGTCTGATCCCGACCTGATCGTTGTTCTTGGAGGAGCTGGTATGCCCAGTCCGGACGGACTGATCCGCTGCTATTATGCCTCTGAAGCCGCATTGAAATACCCGAAGGCGAAAGTGGTGATTGCTTTGCCTTATAACGAAGCAGACAGTCTCGAACAGCTCGATATGGCAGCCCATGAGCTTATTGTTCGTGGAGTGGATTCACTTCGTATTTCTTATGAGCCATTGGGCTTTAACACGCATTCTCAGGCTTTGAATATTGCTGCCGCACATTCAACCCTCAAAAAGACAGGCTCGGTGCTGATTGTGACTTCACCCGAGCACATGTACCGGGCAGTGAAAACGTTCAGGAAAGCAGGTTTTGTGAAGGTGGGCGGTTTGCCCACATTTGAAAAACCACCGGATGCCGAAAAGATAAAAGACAAGGAAAAGAGTCGTGACACCCGGGTGAAGAGCCTGGCGCTCCGCTATAACATGTGGAGCTATCTGAATTACGAATTGATTGTGATGAGGGAGTATACGGCAATACTCTATTACAAGATTAAATCCTGGATATGAATTGGAACCAGGTAAGAGGTCGTTTCAGATTAGTCCGACTTATTTAAGATTGACACAGTTTGAGAGTGAGAGCGAGTCGGGAGGAATTAAAGGGTTGGGAGCGAGTATTCTATTCGTCAAACTCTTTTCTTAATGAAATACATCCCCGCTCCTTCGACCCACTCTCACTCTCACTCTGCGTTTGTGGGGTTATCTGAATTACGAATTGATTGTGATGAGGGAGTACACCGCTATACTCTATTACAAAGCTAAGTCCTGGATATAAACTTCTTGATTAGCCATCATCCGTTTTTATCATAATAATCATGAAAATCCGCGGCCCATTTCTTTAAATATTTTCAGAGATCATAAAAAAAGCCGCTCGGATTATCTGAACGGCTTTTTTAATTTAATCAGAGCTTTAGTTCTGAGCATGCAGCGCCACCTTATTTCCTTCCGTATCCAGGAAAAACGACATATAGCCGATCTCCGGGCTGATTTGTGTTTTGGGCATCACCACTTTGCCACCTGCCTTTTCAATACGGTCGATCACCGTCTGGATAGTAGGGTTGGCATTGAGGTATACGATGGCTCCTTCAGTAGAAGGTTTGTGCATAGGGCCCTGAACAAGTCCGCCATATGCTTTGCCGCTTCCCATTTCACCTGGAAAGCCCACCATTTTCATTCCCATCATCTCGCCCATGTCCATCATCTCCATTGAGAATATAGTTTCGTAGAATTTTTTTGCGCGCTTGATATCAGCAGCGGGTAACTCGAACCAGTTGAGAGAATTTGCTTTTTTATCCATGTTTTTATGTTTGGGTTTTGCTTAGGCAAATTAGATAAAAACAATGAGTATGTGAAAAAAGGAGGATCAAAAATTTGTTAATTAAACGGCTTCAGGATTCCCGGATCAGTAAAAAAAGGATCGCTGCGGTCTGTCAGGCAATCGGACTATTTTTCTCTTTCACTTCTTCCCGACAACCTGTTTACGAATACGGCTAAGTGATTCAGGAGTGATGCCCAGATAAGAGGCAATCATGTGTTGCGGAACACGTTGAACGAAGGATGGATAGGTTTTGATAAAATCGAGGTAGCGTTCTTCTGCGGAGGCGCTCATCGAATAGATAATTCGTTTTTGCGTGGCTGCCTGCCGGTTTTGCATCAGTTCCTGAAAAAACAGGGCGGCCTCCGGGATGCGGTGGAAAAGCTCCTGCTGGTTGTGGTGATCCATCAGCAGTGTTTCCGAATCTTCAATGGCATCGATGAAATAAAGCGAAGGTTTATTACGGACAAAACTTTCCATGTCGCCCACCCACCA
>DASYGQ010000115.1:0-11906 GCA_035999585.1 Bacteroidia bacterium
TCAGGCTACTAAAAAACCTTCTTCATAAAGCCAGGCAAGCCAGCATTATGAAGAAGGTTTTTCAAATTAGTTAAAAAAGGTACGGGCGATATTCTTATAGTCCCAGCAAAATATCATTCGGGTCTTTACCGCCAAACAGCATTTTAACAGGGTTTTCGCACATTTCCTTCACCTTCACCAGGAAGCCAACTGATTCGCGGCCGTCTATGATCCGGTGATCATAACTGAGGGCAATATACATCATAGGGCGTATAACAACTTGTCCGTTTACTGCCACCGGCCGGTCAACCACATTATGCATTCCAAGAATGGCGCTTTGCGGCGGATTGATAATGGGTGTTGACATCAATGATCCAAAGACACCGCCATTTGTGATCGTAAATGTCCCGCCCTCCATATCTTTAATCTCAATTTTATTATCCCGGGCCTTCACTGCCAATGCTTTGATGGCTGCCTCAATCTCCGCCAGAGACATTGATTCAGCATTACGCAAAACAGGTACAACAAGTCCTTTCGGTGCGCTCACGGCAATTCCCACGTCACAATACTTGGGGTAAACCACTTCCTCACCATCGATCATAGCATTGACAGCAGGAAACTGGAAGAGTGCTTCGGTTACAGCCTTGGTGAAGAAGCTCATAAATCCAAGATTGGTTCCGTACTGCTCTTTGAACTTGTCTTTGTATTTGGCACGGATGGCATAAATCTGGCTCATGTCAACTTCGTTGAAAGTTGTAAGCATGGCCGTGGTATTCTTTACTGCCACAAGACGCTGGCCAAGTTTTTTTCGCAAGGCCGACATTTTCTGACGTTCGCTATCCCTTGAACCCGTCCATCCCAGAATGGATGAGGTATTAAATCCTTTGCTAATTGCCTGGATCACATCTCCTTTTGTGATTCTGCCCTCTTTACCGCTCCCACTGAGCTTTTCGGCAGGCACATTATTCTCCTCCATCAGCTTACGAGCTGAAGGTGATGGTGTGCCTTTGGCGTATCCTGAACCGTTGTTGGTTACTGATGCAGGCGTCTTTTCCTGGACAACCGGGGCTGACGGCTTTTCCTTTGCGACAGGTTGAGCAGCTGCAACTTTCGCCGGTGAGGCAACTGTTTTCTTAGACTCGCCCTTAACAGAAGTATCAATTGTGCATACGACCTGTCCCACTTTGGCTGTTTCTCCTTCGGCAACAAGTATTTTAATAGCGCCACTATCTTCCGCATTGATTGTAAGGGTGGCCTTGTCAGATTCAATTTCAGCCACCTCTTCGTCCTTTTCAACAAAATCACCGTCTTTTTTAAGCCATTTGGAGATGGTTACATCGGTAATGGATTCACCGGGACTGGGTACTTTGAGTTCTAAGATAGCCATAGATATTTTATTGGGGAGCAGGGAATCCGAATGAATTATTCAGAATTATTCTCCTAGTTTGATTTTTCTTTCTTCGGGTTATTTTTTTACAAGTGCTTTCTCAAATAATTTATCAACTATAGCCTGTTGTTGTTGAGCGTGCGCCTTACTAAAACCTGTTGCGGGGCTTGCGCCTTCAGGTCTTCCGAGATAACGCAGATGAATTTTTTCCGTTTCAGAGTGATTCCTGAACATCCGCATAATAAATGTCCATGCTCCCATATTCTCAGGTTCTTCCTGAACCCAATAGTATGATTTCACATTCTTGTACTTAGACAGAATTGCGTTGATTTGTTTTTCAGGGAAAGGATACAACTGCTCCAAACGGATAACAGCCACCTCGGATGATCCGTTTTTTTCTTTTGCTTCTGCAAGATCGTAATAGATTTTACCTGAACAGAAAGCCAGCTTAGTCACCAGTTTAACATCTCCGGTTGTATCATCCATCACTTCCTGAAAGCCGCCTGTAGTAAAGTCTTTTATTCCGGAAACACAACTTGGATACCGAAGTAACTTCTTTGGCGTAAAACACACCAAAGGTTTACGGAAAGATCGCTTCAGCTGTCGGCGTAATGCATGAAACTGATTCGCCGGAGTTGTAGCATTAATAACCTGAATATTATTTTCAGCGCATTGCTGCAAAAAACGCTCTATCCGTCCACTTGAATGCTCAGGTCCCTGGCCCTCATAGCCGTGAGGAAGTAGCATGACCAGCCCGTTCATTCTTCTCCATTTATATTCCGAACAGGTAATGAACTGATCGATCATAATCTGCGCTCCGTTAAAGAAATCACCAAATTGGGCCTCCCAAATGGTAAGAGTGGATGGAGTTGTAAGTGCATAACCAAACTCAAATCCAAGTACCCCGTATTCAGAGAGCAGTGAATTATAGATGTTCAGTTTCCCCGGTGCGTTGAAACTGTTCAGCGGGATGTATTCTTCTTCTGAGTCCTCCAGCTTCACTACGGCATGTCTGTGAGAGAAAGTGCCCCGTTCTACATCCTGTCCGCTGAAACGAACATTATGACTCTCTTGCATCAAAGTTGCATAAGCCATGAGTTCGCCCATAGCCCAATCATAGTTATCCTTTTCTATCATGGAGACACGCTCCTTGAATATATTCTGGATTTTATTGAAGAATTTTTTATCGGAAGGCAGCTGGGTTGTTTTACGGGCAATGTCCAGGAAAACATCTTTATTTACACTTGTATTTGGCGACTGGTTAAAATCATCAGGGCCTGCCATTTTAATGCCTTTCCAGGGTCCTTCCAGGAAAGAAGTCACCTTGGCTTTCTCTACCTGACGCGCTTCATCCAGTTTATCTTGCAGCAATTGCTTGAAATTTTGCTCCATTTCTTTGGCAAGCTCAGCCGATACAGATCCTTCAGCAATAAGTTGCTGGATATATATTTCACGGGGATTGGGGTGAGAAGCAATGGCTTTGTATAAGAGCGGCTGCGTGAAACGAGGCTCATCGCCTTCGTTGTGGCCATATTTACGGTAGCAAAGAACATCGATAAACACATCACGGTGAAATTTCTGTCTGAATTCCATGGCAAGTTTTGCCACAAAAACACAAGCTTCCACATCATCACCATTTACGTGAAACACAGGAGCTAAAACAACTTTCGCCACATCAGTGCAATAGGTGCTTGAACGGCCGTCGAGATAATTGGTTGTGAATCCAACCTGGTTATTAATCACCAGGTGAATTGTACCACCTGTTTTGAATCCCTCCAGTTGCGACATCTGAATCACTTCATAGCAAATCCCTTGTCCGGCAAGTGCGGCATCACCATGAATAAGAATCGGGCATACTTTTGAGTTATCCCCCTGATGCCCTCCATCAATTTTTGCTCTTGAAATACCTTCAACAACGGGGTCAACGGCTTCAAGATGCGACGGATTGGGGGTCAGGCTAATGTGAAACTGCTTCCCGGTCAGTGTGGTGATGTCTGAAGAATAACCCATGTGATATTTCACATCCCCGTCAAAAAGCGAGTCTTCGCTTAAACGGCCTTCAAACTCCGTAAATATATCTTTGTATGTTTTCTGTAAGATATTCGCAAGTATATTCAGCCTGCCACGATGTGCCATTCCAACTACAAAATCCTTAATCCCCAGTTCAGCACCATGTTCACAGAATGCATCGAGAGTAGGGATTACGGTTTCTCCTCCTTCAAGTGAAAAACGTTTCTGGCCGACAAATTTGGTATGCAGAAAGTTTTCAAAAAAAACAGCCTGACTGAGCTTGTTCAAAATCAGCTTCTTTTCGTCGATGGAATAATGCGGAGTATTGCGGCTGCTCTCCATTTTGTCCTGAAGCCAGTTTAAAACATCCGGAGTTCTGATATACATAAATTCAGCACCGATCGACTGGCAATATGTTTGCTTGAGAGTGGAGATAATATCTTTGAGCTTGGCCGGTCCGATTCCAATCTGGGTTCCGGCATGGAAAACAACGTCCATGTCGCTTTGCTCAAGCCCGAAATTTTCAACATCTAAAGTAGGGGTGTATTGACGCCTTTCCCGAACAGGATTTGTGTGTGTGAACAAATGTCCTCTTGAACGGTAACCATTGATAAGATTGATGACATTGAATTCCTTTCTGACATTTTTGGGAATTTCTGACTCAGGAGCATCAAAATTTTTACGGGCAAAATCAAAGCCTTCAAAAAATTTTCGCCAGTTCTCCTCAACAGAATTATTGTCTTTGAGATACGCCTCGTAAATGCTTTCTATCGCAGAAACATCGCCATTACCCAGGTAAGAATAGTTGTCCATGATTTTCTTTTTCTGTGCCCAAATTTAAGCATTTAAGGGCAACAAGGCCCGCTTTGGGGGCAAAATAGATCATGGATTTCATGAAACCTTCAGTGGTCGCGAAATCGGTTCCTGAGAATGACTTTTTGAAGCTCTCTTTTGAGAATGAGGTCAGTCAGTACAGCCGAAAAGGATCTGGAAGGATTGTCACTGAGAGCCTTTTTCACCTGTTGTTCACTCAGGTCAATGCGGTAGAGAATAGAGATGAACCTTTGCTGATCTTTTTTGATCAGATCTTCAAGTTGTTTCGACACCTGATCAAACAGTTCGCTGTAAACATTCAGCATATCCCCGTTGAATACAATTGTCAACCCGAACATCTCAAAATCTTTAATAACCTGAGCAGCTACCTGCCTGATTATTTCAGGCCGTTCAGGATAATTAGGGTCATCAAAAATCAGTTCGTTCATGCAATGCAGGACTAGGCCATGAAACGCGATTCTTCAGTATTTTGATTTATCAAGCACCAATCTTGCCACGGGTCTGTTATTTTGAATATGTTCCCGAATGATTTCAGCAACATCCTCTGTTTCAACACCCACATAGAAAACACCTTCGGGATAAACAACTACGGTTTGACCGTAATCGCATATATCCAGGCATCCTGCTTTCTGGGCTCTCACAGGAACCGTTAAATCAAGTGCTTTCAATTGCTTTTTAAAAGCATCCACTATTTCCATCCCATGTGCCTCTCCACAGCTCTTTCGGGCAGCACCTTCTGCCCGTTGATTGGAACAAATAAATATATGTTTGTCGTATTTCATTCTTAAAGGTATACGCGCTTCAGGTCTCCCGGACCATCAGACTGTTAGTCAACGCAAGAAGGCCGGACTTTTTATCTTCGCGCACAGGAATTCCGGCAAGAGATTCCAAAGCTTTCTCATAATACTTATTCATTTCTTTCTTTGCCAAAGCATGAACATCGAGTGAGTCATAAATCGCCGTCACAGCACTCACTTTTTCAGAAGGATTAAATTCCGGAGCATGAATCCATTGAAGCAATTCTTCTTTTCTATAGGGACTATGCGACGATATTTCAAGGGCTTTTAAAAGCAGAAAAGTCTTTTTATTGGAAACGATATCCCCTCCTGTCCGTTTTCCGAATTTGTCTTTTTCGCCATACACATCAAGGATATCATCCTGCAACTGGAATGCAATACCCATATTACGGCCAAATTCATATAAGGCCATTGCGTCCTCATACCTGGCCGATCCTAAAATCGCACCTATCTGCAGACTTCCGGCAAGGAGTGCCGCTGTTTTCAGCTCAATCATTTTCATGTACTGATAGATACTTACCTGAGGCAGGTTCTCAAAGTTCATATCCAATTGCTGGCCTTCACAAACGAGCAAAGCTGTGTCATTAAACACATTCAACACTTCTGGTTGCCAAGCCAGTGGCACTTTACCGATTTGTTGATACGCTTTGATCAGTAGAGCGTCACCACTGAGAATAGCCACGCTGGGATTCCATTTTTCATGCACGGTCGGTTGATTTCTCCGTAACGGAGCTTTATCCATTATGTCGTCATGAACAAGAGAAAAATTGTGAAACAATTCTATTCCCAGCGCTGCATCAAGTGCATTTTCCACAGGCCCGTCGAACAGGTCACAACCAAACAAAGTAAGAACCGGACGCATCCTTTTGCCTCCGAGTGCCAATACATAACGAATGGGTTCATACAATTCATCCGGTTTGCCAATGAGGGGGATCTTGGCAAGGCCATCTGCAATCATCTGCTGATATGTCCGCAGTTTATCCATTTCCAGATCAGAGAATGTATTTTAAATCCGCGATTACCCGTTCGAGGCCGTTTTCCAATGTTATCAGATCGCGGTGGAGTAATTGTTTCATCTTACTGGTATCAGGCCTGCGGCGGCTCATATCTCCCTCTTCCAGTGGCGGAAGGTACACGATCTGTGATTTTGATTTTGTAATACGGATAATCAGTTTCGCAAGTTCAAGCACCGTTGTTTCCACTTCTCCGCCGATGTTTACCACATCATTTACAAACATATTTTTATAAAACGCATTTGTTGTCGCATCGATGTTATCGTCTATGTAGCAAAAAGTACGTGTCTGGCTTCCATCGCCGTATATTGTAAGATCCGCATTCTGCAAGGCAGCCGACAGAAAACGGGATATAACAAAATCCTTGCTTTGCTTCGGTCCGAATGTGTTAAAGAAACGGAAAATCGTATACTCCAGTCCAAATTCCTTTTGATAGGATTTCAGATATGCTTCTCCTACGTTTTTGACTATGGCGTAAGGAAGGCGGGAGTTGAGAGGTGTGGTATCTTCATTCTGAGGAAATTCTACGGGCTCACCGTATACTTCCGAAGAAGAAGAAAAGAAAACACGTTTCACTCCAGTGTTTTTTGAAAGGCTAAGAACATACTTAATACCTGAAATATCATTCAGAACTTTCACCGGATTGTCCAGTGTGCGCTTGACACCCACAGTAGCAGCATAATGAAATACATAGTCGAATGAATAGGCGTAAAATATGCTTGAAATATCTCGGAATTCATTCACATCACATTTTATGAATTGCAGATTTTTGTGAGGTGACTGAGGCACTTTATCCAAAGTTCCTGTTTGCAGATTATCGACCACCACTATATAGTTCTCCGGATTCTGGGCAAGTTTGTCAGCCAATCCGCTGGGGATAAATCCTGCGCCCCCCGTTACTAATATTCGCGTACGACTATGTAAATCCATAACCTGGTTATTTCGTTAATTTCTGGAGATATTTCCCATAACCGCTTTTAAGAAGAGGTTCGGCAATTTTTTCCAGCTGCTGTTCATTGATAAAGCCCATTCTGAAAGCAACTTCTTCAATGCAACCGACCCGAAGGCCCTGACGCTCTTCAATAACCTGTACAAAAAGACTAGCCTGCATAAGCGAATCAAAAGTGCCGGTATCCAGCCAGGCTGTACCCCGATCGAGAATCCCAACCTTGAGTTTTCCTGCCTGAAGGTAATGTTTGTTAACATCGGTTATTTCATACTCTCCCCTGGCGCTGGGTTTTAATTTTTTGGCTATCTCGACTACATTGTTGTCATAGAAATACAATCCCGGAACAGCATAATTTGATTTCGGCTTACTGGGTTTCTCTTCTATGGAAATAGCGTGTCCATCATTGTCGAACTCAACAACACCATATCTCTCCGGGTCCGATACATGATATGCAAATACGACACCCCCATTCGGGTTCTGATGCTGCTGAAGCAAGCGGCCGAGTCCGGCGCCGTAGAATATATTATCGCCCAGAACCAACGCCACACTTTCCTTTCCAATAAACTTCTCTCCGATTACAAATGCCTGGGCGAGCCCGTTCGGTTCTTCCTGAACCGCATAACTAAATGAGCATCCCAAGTTTTTCCCATCACCCAGAAGACGCTGAAAACTCGGTAAATCATGAGGAGTGGAGATCAGGAGTATTTCTTTGATACCGGCCATCATCAAAACTGACAAAGGATAATAGATCATCGGTTTATTATAAACAGGCATCAGCTGTTTGCTTACAGCAAGTGTAAGGGGATGGAGACGAGTTCCGGATCCTCCGGCGAGTATGATTCCTTTCATATGGAATGCTGTTTATATCTCTATACTTAATTTTAGCATTTTACTGTTTAGTGTCCTGAATTCCTTCATTGATCATTTTGATGATTTTCAAATCTTCCAATTCAATATCCTCTTCCTCGTCATACAATTGCAAAAGCGGTTCCTGGACAATTGCTTTCCGTGTAAGCCGTTTCTCCAATGAGAGAAGGAAGCAGGGCAAAAGAACCAGGTTTGAACAATAAGCGACAAGGAGTGTAATAGATACCAATATTCCCAGCGCGGCCGTGCCTCCGAATCCGGAGGCCATGAAAATCCCAAATCCCGAAAAAAGAATGATTGCGGTATAAATCATGCTCACCCCGGTCTCACGAATAGTGTGTGATACTGTTCGCGAAATGCTGTATTGATGATTTTTCAATTCCTGCCTGTACTTCGTCAAAAAGTAGAGGGTTCCATCCGACGCAATTCCAAATGCAATGCTAAACACCAGAATGGTAGATGGCTTCAGATGAATGTTGAAGTATCCCATAAGGGCTGCAGTAATAAAAAGCGGAACGATACTGGGCACTACCGAAATAATCACCATGCGGAATGACAGAAAAAGGCTAAGCATGACAAATGTGATAAGGACAATCGCTATTCCCACACTTTCGATCAGATTCCCAACCAGAAAATCATTTCCTTTTAAGAACATAAGACATGTGCCTGTAAGCGTGAAATTGCATTTTTTATCCAAAGAAAGCCATTGTCCGGCTGCAGCATCATAGTTAAGCGCTGAATCAATCCTGGGCTGAAGTATTGCAACAGTTTTCTTCAATTCAATTGACCCGATATCCGCCATAAGGACACTGACACGTGTATATTGCTTTGTGGAATCAATAAAAGCTTTGAAGCGATCCTGCTTGCCCTTTGCTTCAGAAGAATAACTTTTGATCCTGGAAAGCCCGTCAGCGCCAGGCAAGCGGTAATATTTGGAACGGCCTTCGTTCAAAGCCTGGTTGGAAAACTTCAATCCCTCCACAACGGAAAGCGGCTTTGAAAAGATTGGATACTCCTTCAGCATCTTTTGCACCCGGTCTATCCGATACAATACATCGGCATTGTTAGCAAAAACACCGTTCTCCTTTTTTGTATCAATGGAAAGTTCCAGCGGAAGCACGCCATTAAATTTCTGTTCAAAAAAGTGCAGATCCGAATAAACAGGGTCTTTGGCAGGAAGATCATCGACAACATAACCCAGCGTTTTTATACGGGTGATCCCGACAATTGAAACAACAATGACAACGATAACAGTGATGTATATTTTCCTCCTGTGATGGTGTACCGCATAATCAACCCTGCCAAGCAGGCGCTTAAGAACACGGCCTTCCAGATGTTTTGTATGCTTTACCGAAGGGGAAGGCAGATAACTGAAGACAACCGGAATCAGTATGATTGATATCAGGTAAGTAGCCATTACATTAAGAGATGCCACCAGCCCAAACTCAATCATGATACGGCTATGTGTCATGCAAAACACAGCAAAACCGATGGATGTAGTAATGTTGGCAAAAAAGAGCGACACGCCGATTTTTTCAATCATCCGCAAAAGTGCAAGGCCCTTGTTTCCATGCCGCGAATATTCCACATGATATTTATTCAGAAGCAAAATGCAATTGGGAACTCCGATAACGATAATGAGGGGCGGAATAAGGCCTGTAAGCGCAGTGATTTTATAACCGAACAAAACAAGTCCGCCAAGGCCCCATACTACACCCACAATAACCACCAGGAGAGAAAAGACAACTGGCATCAATGAGCGGAAAAAGATAAAAAGTATAATTGCTGTAACAAGAACAGCCAGGCCCATGAATAAAAACATTTCATGGGAAATTTTAAGTGCGATAACCGATCTTATATAAGGCAGGCCTGAGTAATGTACTTGTATCTTTTGTTGTTTTGAAAAGTTCTCCGTAAGCGACCTGATGTCATCCACAACCCGGAACCGTTCCTTGGTGTTCACCATTTTTTTGTCGAAAGTCACGGCAATTACTGTAGCCGAACCATCCTTTGAAAAAGCAAAACCTTCGTAAAAAGAAAGATGAGTAATAATACGTTTTAAACTGTCTAACTCCTGCTGAGAATTGGGCTTTGAACTGAGAACCGGCTTGAAATTGAATCGGGTATTGCTATCGTTCACGGTAAGATTATACAAGCGGGCGATGGATGCCACTTCCTGAACGCCTTTTACCTTCCGCAGATCATTGGTGAGGTCAAACCAGGCATTGAACTGCTGCAACTTCCAGATATTTGTGTCAGAAACTCCAATAAACATGACTGTGCCATCCTGCCCGAATTGAGTTTTGAACCGTTCGAATTGAACCGCCGTGGAATCATCATTTGGAAGCAGTTTGGGAAACTCATAAGATATTTCGGCTTGCCGACTGAAATATCCCAGGAAAAGCGTGATCGCCCCGAGGATAATGAGCAATTTTATTCGATTTCGTAAAATAAGTCTGGCAACGGATTTCCACATATAATCAGGGAGTCTGGAAAATAAAATCTCCAGACTTCGAAATTACCATAAAAAAGCGGACTGACAAGAAGTAATATGGTGGATTTGGGCTTGTTTCAGAAATTAAAAGTCAGGGAAAATTTTACCGCGAGGTTCTTTGTTTCATCGGTAAAAGCGTATGGTCCATACCGGTAATAAACACCAGCACCCAACCCGAGATATCCTCTCCGAATCAGGTTATTGAGTAAAAAACCGGTCTCATAATACCCTTTTTCCATGGCTTTATAGTCGATATCAAAGTGATTTGAAGGATTACTCAGTGAACCGAAGCCAAACCGGTTTATAAAAATAACCTGTGGCTGGAAGTACTTTTTTCTGATAAACAACCTTCCAAAGTCATGAGAGTAAAACAAGGCCACATAGCGATCAGATAGAAATTCATTAAGTGCCATTGTTTCGAATGTATTGGGAACATCCAACGTGTAATTAACGAATGACCCGTGTCCTGCAAAAAGCTTGGTATAGGGCAGATTCCCATTCACCCACCCTCCCATAATTTGGAAACTGGGTTTTCCTGCTTTTGCTGTAATGAACTGTTTGCTCACTTTAAATTCGTACTTCATATAATCATACTGCCCGGAAAAACCCGCAGGAGCGTTGAACCCTTTAATGACGTTTAAATACACGACTGGATAATCAGAACCCTGGGAGATACGTTTGTCGAGAAACTCCGTAAATTTCTCTCGGTAAATGAATTTAATCTGGAACCCTGCCTCTGTAAAACCAAAACGATTAAAAGTAACCCTTCCATTTCCCCCAGAAAATGCATAGCCATAGCGATAATCAGTGGTAGCGGTCCTTATTTCGTCAGACAAATAAAGATTGCAAAGAAAATAATCGAATGCCCTAAATCTGATCGCTCCTTTTTGGATGATCTGTTTGTCAAACACCCCGATCAGGTATCGCCTGAACGACTCGGAGCCCAGAAGTTGCTTGTCCTGAAAAAACGAAACACCTCCTGATTCGACCAGGTCGTTGGACCATGCGTAACTCAATGAATAATCTTTATTTTTCTTAAAGGGGAACATACTAGCATCGAATCCATATTTAAATTGCTTGTCCTGAAAGCCATATGCTCCATATCCGCCGGCAGTAAAGTATTCTGAAACACGCCGGCTGGTATGCAGGCCAACTCCCGCCCGAATGTCTTCGTATCTGTTTTCATCCAGAAAGCGATTCAGGTCAAAGCAAATGAACTTCCATGGAATCTGCCCGTCAATAAATGCTGAAAACGCTTTTATTTTAAAGTCGAGATTCGTTGCTTTGCCTAAGCTGTCAAGTACATGATACGTCTTTTTATCTCGTTTTGTCAGGGAGTCGACACGGTAAACGCTCCAAAACGCTTCATTCTTATCGGGTGCATCCGGAGCTATTTCAACTTCCAGGCTTCCGAATTCCGCTTTTCTGAGAGGCGGATCAATAATAACATCACGAATATAACTTCTGCTGACGGCTTTTAGCTTCCCATCATTGTTTTGCCCGCCTGCTTTCTTTCCGGCTCCCACTGAAATTATGAGAGAAGTATCACTCAGAGAAAAGTCATTGTAATACAAAT
>DASYGQ010000158.1:0-9053 GCA_035999585.1 Bacteroidia bacterium
ACGGCTGACAAAACATCGGTAGCCCGCAAGGCCCTTGCCCTTTCCTTAAAAACCCTTTCCGGGTATGTGGAAGGCATTGCAAACCTTGATCCGGTCAATGCTGAGAACATCATCATCAGCGCAGGCATGGCTGTTAAAAAGCCATCGGTCCGCGCACCCAAGCTCTTTACCGTTAAACCCGGTAAAGCAGCCGGCTCGGTGAATCTCGACAGCAAAGCGGAAAAAGGAGCGGTCTATGTCTATGAAATGACAACCGATCCCAATACCCCCGCCAGCTGGACGAATATTTACATCGGTAAGACAACCAAATTCCTGAAAACCGGCTTGAGCTCCGGCCAGCGCTATTATTTCCGCGTGGCTGTGATCATCAAAGGAGTGCAGGAGCCCTGGAGTCCCGTTGTGAATGTGGTGATTGCCTGAAGGGTGCGATTATGATTGAGAGAGACGCCTTTCCTTTTGGGGAAGGCGCCTTTTTTTTAAAAAAAGAATATTCAATATTCAACTATCAATGCTCAATTCTCAAGTAAAGAAAGGAAAAAAGAAAAAGGAATATCGAATATCGAACGCCGAACTCCGAATATCGAAGTGCCGAAAGGCACAAGCCAACCATCGAAATCCTTTTAGCCCCAGGTCTCTTTTTAGCCCCAGGCTTCAGCCTGGGGTTTTGGGGTTTGGGGTTTATTGAATTTATTTTTTGGTGAATTAAATTGAGATTATTTCTTTTTCGTTATTTGATATCTCCTTTTTTTACTTGAGAATTGAACACTGAGCATTGATTATTTATTATTTATTCCCCTTCGATATTCGAAATTCGGTGTTCGATATTCGAAATTACTTTTTACTTGAACATTGAGAGTTGAGCATTGATTATTCGCCCTTCGGGGATAAAGAATATTGTTATTTTTTATACCCTTCTTTCAATCCATAGCCCCGCCGGGATGAGTAGATTTTTTTTATTAGCTTTGCCTTCCCATAACAAAAACGAACCTCATGGCCGTGACGAATCTTGCTTCTTCGAAAGTTGCCGAATTGCTTGGCAGCAAAGCAGAATACTATCTCAATCATACCTGCAAAACCATTTCCAAAGACCTTATACACCTGCCCGGACCGGATTTCGTGGACCGTTGCTTCGGCCCTTCAAACCGCAGTCCGCAGGTATTACGCAGCCTGAACGCACTTTATAATCATGGCCGCCTGGCCGGAAGCGGATATGTTTCCATTCTGCCGGTGGATCAGGGCATTGAGCACTCGGCCGGGGCTTCTTTTGCTCCGAACCCGATTTATTTCGATTCCGAAAACATTGTGAAGCTGGCTATTGAAGGAGGCTGTAACGCCGTTGCTTCCACCTTCGGGGTGCTGGCTTCTGTTTCCCGTAAATACGCTCATAAGATCCCGCTGATTGTCAAGCTCAACCACAACGAGTTCCTTACCTACCCCAACAAATTCGATCAGATCATGTTCGGATCGGTGAAGGATGCCTGGAACATGGGTGCCACCGCAGTGGGTGCCACCATTTATTTCGGTTCCCCCGAGTCGTCGCGCCAGATTGTGGAGGTGGCTCAGGCTTTTGAAATGGCACATGAGCTTGGTATGGCCACCATCCTGTGGTGCTATACCCGTAACAACGGATTCAAAAAAGACGGAGTTGATTACCACACGGCAGCAGATCTTTCTTCCCAGGCCAATCATCTGGGGGTAACGATCCAGGCTGATATCATCAAACAAAAGATGTCGGACAAAAACGGAGGCTATACGGCCATCAATTTTGGAAAGACACATCCCAAAGTATATTCTGAACTTACCACGGATCACCCGATCGATCTTTGCCGTTACCAGGTAGCCAACTGCTATATGGGACGCAACGGATTGATCAATTCGGGCGGTGAGTCGAAAGGCGCATCCGACCTGGCTGAAGCGATCACTACAGCGGTTGTCAACAAACGCGCAGGGGGACAAGGTCTTATTTCCGGACGAAAAGCGTTCCAGCGCCCGATGCCTGAAGGAGTGGCTTTGCTGAATGCCATTCAGGATGTGTATCTGAACAAGCAGATCACGATTGCCTGATCAATGAGCAGGTCAGCGTCGGGGCAAATCTTTACCACGACCCGAAAGGGATTTATTTTCATTCATAACAGTTGCGGAACGAAGAGGCGATTTTTGAAAGAACTGTTCATCAAAACGAAAGAAATCAATGAGTTGGTTTAAGCGAATAAAGGAAGGGATCACCACTTCCACCAAGGAGAAGAAAGAGACACCGGAAGGTTTGTGGTATAAGTGTCCTTCCTGCAAGAAGATCACCACCACCACGGAGCATGCCCTGCATTTTTATGTATGCCCCAACTGTGAGTATCACGAAAGGGTGGGCTCGCATGAATATTTCGAAATTATTTTCGACAACAATGAATTCATCGAGCTCAACGAGCATCTGAGCTCCGGCGATCCTCTCGAGTTTACGGATACCAAAAGCTATAAAACCCGTCTGGTGGATTCCCAGAAGAAAAGCGGCCTGACCGATGCCCTGCGCAGTGTGCATGGTAAAGTCAATGGCAACGATCTGGTTTGCTGCTGTATGGATTTCGGTTTCATCGGTGGTTCCATGGGATCCGTAGTGGGCGAAAAGATTGCACGCGCCATCGATTATTGCCTGGCCAAACGCATCCCACTCCTTATTATATCCAAGTCGGGCGGCGCCCGGATGATGGAAGCTGCTTTCTCCCTCATGCAGATGGCCAAGACTTCGGCCAAGCTGGCCCTGATGGATGATGCGAAAATACCTTATATATCGCTCCTCACCGATCCCACAACAGGCGGCGTAACAGCGTCTTACGCTATGCTGGGCGACTTAAACATTGCCGAACCGGGGTCTCTGATCGGCTTTGCGGGTCCGCGGGTGGTGAAAGAAACCATTGGAAAAGACCTGCCAAAAGGCTTCCAGACTGCCGAATTTGTGCTGGAACACGGGTTTTTGGACAAAATTGTGCACCGGAAAGACCTCAAAACGACTTTGGGAAGCCTCTTAAGCATGTTTAAACACTAAAAAGATAAGATTTATTGACCGGATTATTGCCGGAATCAAAGATTTGTCTATTTTTGCAATCCGTTTTAGAAATATAAAATCAGCAAACGATGTATTTAACAAGTGAAGTAAAAAAAGGGATTTTCAAGAAGCACGGCAAATCCGAAAAAGATACAGGCTCATCCGAAGGCCAGATCGCGTTGTTCAGTCACCGCATCAACCACCTGACAGAGCACCTGAAGGTGAAAAGAAAAGACGTGAACACACAGCGTTCACTCATCAACCTGGTAGGTAAAAGAAAGAGCCTGCTGGATTACCTGAAGAAAAACGACATTACGCGATACAGGGCCATCATCAAGACCCTTGATCTCAGAAAATAATTCATGCAAATGAATATTAGAAGCATCCCTTAATTTTTCCCGGGATGCTTTTCTGTTTATAAGAGGTCATTATAAAGAGGCAATAAAAAAGAGGAAAAAAGAAAACAAAAAAAGAAAACATGTCACAAATTGGAATTACAAAAACATTTGATCTTGGGGACGGGAGAATGGTATCCCTGGAAACAGGAAAATTAGCCAAGCAGGCCAATGGCTCTGTGGTGGTGAAAGTAGGAAACACGATGTTGCTTGCAACCGTTGTTTCAAATAAAGACGCCAAAGACGGCGTTGATTTTTTACCCCTTTCTGTTGATTACCAGGAAAAATTTGCTGCTGCCGGACGATTCCCCGGTGGTTTCTTCAAAAGAGAAGCCCGCCTTTCTGAAAACGAAATCCTGACCAGCCGTTTGGTTGACCGCGCCCTGCGCCCGCTCTTCCCGGAAGATTACCATGCCGATACTCAGGTGATGATTTCCCTCATCTCCTCCGATAAAAACACACTTCCCGATGCTTATGCCTGCCTTGCTGCAGCAACAGCCATCGCTCTTTCCGATATCCCTTTCAACGGTCCTATTTCTGAAGTACGTGTCGGTCGTATCGACGGCAAATTCATGATCAACCCGGGCATCTCCGAAATGGAGCATTCCGATCTTGACATGATGATTGCTGCCAGCGAAAAAGACATCGTGATGGTGGAAGGTGAGATGAAGGAAATCTCCGAGCAGGACATGGTTGCTGCCATCAAATTTGCGCACGAAGCCATCCGCAACCAGATCAAGCACATCAATGAGTTCACCAAAATGGCAAACGCGCCCGTTAAAAAACGCGAGTATAACCATGAAACGAATGATGCTGACCTGAAAGAAAAAGTTTACAAAGACACATACGATAAAGCATATGCCGTTGCCCGTACAGGCGATAAAGACAAGCACGCACGCAGCGAAGCTTTCGGCAAGGTGCTGACCGATTACCTGGCCACTTACTCTGACGAAGAGCGTGCTGCCAAATCGGGCCTTATCAAGAAATACTACCACGATGTGGAATACCACGCGGTGAGAAACCTCATCCTGGATGAGAAGAAACGCCTTGACGGACGTGCCACAAACGAAATACGCCCGATCTGGAGCGAAGTGGAATACCTTCCAAGCGCACACGGTTCGGCGGTGTTCACACGCGGTGAAACACAGTCGCTCACTTCCGTGACACTGGGTACCAAACTCGATCAGCTGAAAATCGACGGAGCCGTTATTTCCGGCGAACAGCGTTTCTACCTGCATTACAACTTCCCTGCTTTCTCTACAGGTGAAGCCCGCCCTAACCGCGGTCTTGGCCGTCGTGAAGTAGGACATGGTAACCTGGCACTCCGTGCATTGAAACAGGTATTCCCGAAAGATTGTCCTTACACAGTACGTGTTGTATCCGATATTCTCGAATCCAACGGTTCATCTTCCATGGCAACAGTTTGTGCAGGTACGCTTGCACTGATGGATGCCGGTGTGAAGATCACAAAGCCGGTTACCGGTATTGCTATGGGACTGATCACAGCCAAAGGCAAATATGCAGTATTGAGCGATATCCTCGGCGATGAAGATCACCTGGGTGATATGGACTTCAAAGTATGCGGAACCAAAGACGGTATCACTGCCTGTCAGATGGACCTGAAGGTTGACGGACTTCCTTACGAAGTGATGATTGAAGCGCTGGAGCAGGCGAAAGCCGGCCGTCTTCACATCCTGAAAGAAATCAACAAAACACTCGATCAGCCACGTGGGGATTACAAACCGCATGCACCACGCATTGTTCAGATCACTGTACCGAAAGAATTCATCGGTGCGATTATCGGGCCCGGTGGAAAAATCATCCAGGAGATGCAGCGTGAAACAGGTACCACCATCGTTATCGAAGAGAAAAACGAAATGGGTATTGTGGACATCGCCGGCGACAGCCAGGATGCGGTGGAAGCAGCACTCAAACGTATCCGCAACATCGTTGCCATGCCGGAAGTAGGTGAAGTATATGAAGGCAAGGTGAAGTCGATCCTGAACTTCGGTGCATTCATCGAGTTCATGCCCGGCAAAGACGGACTGCTTCACATCTCTGAAGTGGAACACCGCCGCCTCGATAACCTCGAAGGAGTGATGAAAGAAGGCGATATGGTGAAGGTGAAGCTCATCGGAGTAGATCCGAAGACCGGCAAGTTCAAGCTTTCCAGAAAGGTTCTTCTGCCAAATCCAAACCCTGAAAAACAAACAGAACAGCAAGCCAAATAAGCTGATTCCATTCTAATCATAAAAAAACCGCTTCCGGATTGGAGGCGGTTTTTTTGTTCTATTTAATTTCTTCTAAATTTCAACCCCAATCGAAATTCGATATTCAGCGTTCGATATTCGATATTATTTTTTTATTTCATTCCTTGAGAATTGAGCATTGATTATTGAATATTGAATGTTCCTTTTCAATTAAGCACCACCTTCACCACCTTCTGAAAACTCATATTCCCGATCCTAACCAGATAGGCACCTTTTGCCAGGCTGCTGACAGGAATGTTTGTTTCAAAGGAATTCGATACCGGTTGAATATGTTGTCCACTCAGCTGCCGGCCTTCGATGTCGAACAAATCAACCACAAGAGATGCATCGGAAGACAGACCAGTGCCTTTCACAAGCAGGTTACCGGTGCCGTTCCGGATTACATCAAAGGCAGCTGTTTGAGTATGTTCGGCAATGCCTGCGCTTCCGCTGATCTGGAAAGAAAAGATCTGGGATTCTTCACCGGCTGAAGAGGATTCCCACATACCGGTATGCCAGAATGTTTGTCCGTCGGGATCCAGGGAGGTATGTCCGTAATCGCCCCAGCGGTCGAAACCCGATTGGGAGCCTGTGCCGGTCATGGCCACCATTTCAGGGCAGGTCATGGTGTTGAGCGGATCGTTGTTGTAACGCCCGGTATAGCCCAGGCTTGGGTAGGTATTGCTGCCGGATATGCAATAAGCCATTCCGATGTTTCCGTTATCATCCATGGCCAGGCTGGCCATCCAGCGGTTCTCGCCATCGGGAGCAAAGGTACTTTGCTGGTAAATACTCCAGAGTCCGGAGCCAGCATCCTGGCGAAGCTCATACCAGCGTATGCCTGACTGTCCGGCTGTATTTACCTTCACGGCATGATTGAGCAGCAGCGTATTATAAGTTGGCCATTTGCGGTACTGCGCCCTGAACATGAAAATACCGGCAATCGCGTCCAGGTGAGTGGTATCCGATTTTTGGGTTATCTCGTAACCGCTGGCAGGCCAGGCTGTGCTGAAAGGCTGGGTTGGCAATGGAGAGCCTCCCGCCACATCTTCCACAATATTGGTATTGGAAGGGGTGGTCCAGTCGGTTGTCATTTTCAGGATGTGAATCTGATCTTTGGAAACAAGGGGTGCTGTTGGGCCTGCCCAGTTGTCGTCTTCGAAATAAAACAGGGAGGCAGGAGTACCATAAGGAGGAAGAGAACCATCGGCATCGGCGAATATGGGCGTGAAGAAGGCGGTGGTGTCAATGGCGAGTCCGCGTATGGGAAGTGAAACCATACCGGCAGTGGAGTTTCCGGTGAGCATTTTTGCCCGCTCGAAAACGGTTACCTGTTGTTTCACGGCACCCACAGTGGAAGGATCGTACCAGTTGGCTGTCATGTAATAGCCGTCGGGCCAGATGGCGAACTTCGGATAATCCGGTCCGCCATTGGGATCGGGTGTGAAGGTGTATTGGTAATAAGTACCTGTCGGATCATTGGTGGTGGAAATGGCAATCAGGATTTTAAGAGGGTTCTGACGGGCTGCATCAAAGTTAAACTGCTGGATGAACCAGCGGTCGGCATATTTATCATACAGCACTACAGGGTCGCCGGCGTTGGAGCTGCCTGGCCAGAGTGTTTTCAGAGAAAGGGAACCCATGAGTGGGGCACCTGTACTTTTATTATAAGCCCGGTACGAGGTATTAACAGCCTGTACATACGCCGTGAGACCGGCTGCACCGGTAGGATCGAGCGGAGCGCCATTCCCGCGCTGGCCGGTCCAGTTATGAATGGGAGCTGTGAGAGGAGCATTTCCTTTAAAAGTCTGACGCGCGGGATCATCGCCCTGAGGCAAGCCTGTGGCATTGGGATGATGGGGCTTGCGAGGGGCATCCACTTCTTCTTTGTCGAACCGGTCGCCAACAATGGCCGGATGTTCTGCAGCCAGCTCTTTCAAAGGTTTGGATATTTGAAACGCTGAACAGGGAGCGTAATAAACCCCGTTTGCATAATGTGTACCGGTTGACCTGTCGTTTGTTTGCGCATGACAAACAGAAAGGAGAAACAATGCGGAGAGTGTGGCGGATATTTTGATCATTTTGTCCTTTTGTATTTGCATGAAGATAGCACATCTGCTCCTGAAATAAAAACCGGATCACCCCTGCATTGATCCCGGAGAAAGGACAAAAAAGGATTGCGACAACCATTATTACAGCAAAGCCGCGCCGAATGGGGTTATTATTGCTGGAAATTTTCTAATTTTGGTATTCCCGCAAATATCAGATCATGGCAAAAAGCAATAAGAAAACCGACGAATACATTGCCGCCGCTGCTCCCTTTGCAAAACCCATTCTCAAACATTTCCGGAAATTGGTGCATGAATGCTGCCCGGAATGTGAGGAGAAAATCAAATGGGGCTTCCCTAACTTCGATTACAAAGGACCTTTATGTCACATGGCTGCTTTCAAAGAGCATTGTGCATTCGGTTTCTGGAAAGCGAAACTGATGAAAGACCCGCGTCGTTTACTCGATTCCGGGGAACGGGAAGCCATGGGACATTTCGGGCGGATCACTTCATTGAAGGATCTGCCATCCGACAAAATCATGAAGGAATATATCAGGGATGCCGTAAAGCTGAATGAGGAAGGAGTCAAACTGCCGCCAAGGACCAAAGTATCCGACAAGGAAAAAGAAAAGCTGATTACCCCTCCTATTCTGATTGCTGCATTGAAAAAGAATAAGAAAGCCGATGCCGTATTTGAGAGATTCAGCTACAGTCAGAAGAAAGAATACATCACGTGGATCACGGAGGCCAAGACAGAGACCACCCGCCAGAGCCGGCTTGATTCCGCGGTGGAATGGATCAGCGAAGGAAAGATCAGGAACTGGAAATACCTGAAAAAATAAACAGGCCGGCATTCGTTAAAGAGTGTTAAACCGGAAAACCGCTTTACAACAAAAGGCGTATATCACTGAAAACAACACTATGAGAAAAATATTTTTTATTCCCCTGGCAGCTTTGCTCTTCGCTTCCTGCGATGGCAATACCCAGACAACACGCAAAACATCATCAAACCCTTCAACAACAAGCGCCATGAGCGACACCACCCCTATTCACAAAACAGAAGAAGAATGGAAAGCCATTTTAACCCCCGAACAGTATAACGTGCTGCGTGAAAAAGGCACCGAACGGCCCTTTACAGGGAAATTACTTGAAAACAAGGAGAAAGGCATTTATGTATGTGCTGCCTGTGGCAACGAACTCTTTTCTTCCGACATGAAATTCGATTCGCATTGCGGATGGCCCAGTTTCGACCGGGAAATTGCGGGCGGCAAGATCAAAGTTCACAAAGATACCTCACTGGGAATGGTACGCACAGAGATCATGT
>DASYGQ010000211.1:0-25746 GCA_035999585.1 Bacteroidia bacterium
GTCCGCGATTGTAAATGCACCTCCCGCATAAAAATCTCCATTGTAGATACCAAAGCAGGAAACTCTATCATTCATTCCGGACCCAATATTCAACCAGGTGGTGCCATCCCATTTAGCAATATAACTGGCCGGATTACCATCGGCAATTGTAAAGGTCCCACCGGCATAAATCGTACTGTCATAAACACCCAGCGTCATAACTGTACTATTCATTCCCGTTCCTACAGCAACCCAATGCGAACCATTCCATTTAGCAATACGATTGGCAGCGAGACCATCTGCCAAAGTAAAATCTCCGCCGGCGTAAAGCTCATTATTATAGACAACTAATGATTGAACAGCACCATTCATTCCACTTCCCGTTCCCAAAGTAGTCCAATTAGTTCCGTCCCACTTGGCAATATTGTTAGCTGGGTATACGCTCCCTGCCTGACCGAATGTACCCCCAGCATATAACTCTCCCTGGTAAACGGCAAGAGAAGCAACATTAGGCAAGCTACTACCCGCCATCCCTGAACCCACAGCCGACCATGCTGTGCCATTCCATTTTGCGATGCAATTTGCCCCTTGTCCACCAGCACCCTGAAAAAATCCACCAGCATACAAATCACCATTATAAGGCAATAGCGTGACTACATATCTATCCATCCCCGAAGAATTTCCTACAACAGACCACGACACATCATTCCATTTTGCAATATTATTGGTATAAATACCGCCGGCAGAATCAAAGGAATCTCCTCCTGCGTAAAGTTCCCCAGCGTAAACAACCATTGGATCAACTGCTCCATGCACTCCTGTGCCCAAAGACGACCATGAGGTGCCGTTCCATTTTGCAATGCCTCTGGCTGGATTTCCTCCAGCGCTCGTGAATCCCCCCCCGGCGTATAAATTACCATGATACACCTGCAAAGATGTAATAACCCAGTTTGCCCCTCCGCCGACCGGTGACCAAGTTTGTGCCTGTCCTGTATGTATGGTTAGAAACATGGCCAAAGTGAAATATAAGGCTTTCATAGTAATTAGTTTTGAAAAATAAATATAAACTGCATATTAGTGTACTCAATTCTTTTTTCCTAAATATGAGCAAACATTTGCCGCAAGACCAACAGACTTCGAAAAACCAATGCTATCCGTCGAATAAAATATTCCTGCCCAATGTTGGCCTAAGGGATATGCTGACATAATCGTGCTTTTGAGTTTAACTTTGAAGATGGTATTTCGAATAGTAATTTGCAAAATGGAGTCCATAGGATCTTTCACTATACTAATGGTAATAGTATCACTCGCAGAAGTGAGTCCATTGTGTTCTGAATTTACACCTCGGCACATGCTTGAGCAGAAATAAGTGCCAACATAAGTATCACGATAGTCTGCAAAGCTTTCAATGGGTTTATTAAATGCTGTGAAAACAGCAAAACACATCATCAAAATTGGAAGGAATATTTTTTTTTGATTCATTTTAACTTCTAATTTAGATTAGTTATCTTTCATTTGTCCGCTTCTAATTAACAAAGTGTAGAACTAATATTTTTATATTATCATTGAGGACATGCCATTGTTTCTAATATAACATATCCTGTACCGCTAGGATTAATTGTAGTTCCTGCACCGATCAGAACGTTATCGGTCGCCCTAAGTGTCCAACTACTGGCGGTTGTACTTGGATTAAAAGTTGGGGTACATCCTCCAGTGCCTCCAGTTGTAATAGATTTTTCAACTGCCCGAGTGCTGTAGTCAGTGCTTGGCGTACAAATGGTCAGATTAGTACTGCAATCTGTATGCAATTTGTAATAGCGCAAATAATCAATTTCAAAATATGCAGGATAACTAACGGGCGGTTGATCAAAGTGCTGAGGATAATTGGGGAAAACGGAAAGCTTGTTCCAATCACCTGGAAGAAAGGCCGCGAATGGATCCACGGCAAAATTCAATATAACCGACATGGCGTTTTGAGGAATTAGTACTCCTGTTGGATCATAAACAGTTCTCATGGCAACATCATCAAAATAATAGATCATTCTGTCCGGGGCCCATTCAATTGCATATTTATGAAATGCAGAAGACAGTAATGGCAAGCCTGTTATTTCGAGAAAATTACTTGTATTAATTGTAACCGGGTTGCACGATCCGGATGAGTAAAGATGACTATTCGTGCCCATAACAGTACCCGTATATGCTTCATGGGCTGCATTCTCACAAATATCAATTTCATTATATGAGAGGGGGGCTGGTGGACAACTTCCAGACCATAACCAAAAGGCTGGCCAATAGGCAAAATAGCTCGTCGGATATTTTGCATAAATTTCAAGATACCCAAATTTATATACATCACTTCCACCCAACATCCTTGATTGCAATACACCACCCTGATACACGATAGTCACATTGTCAGGGGTGCCTGTATGGTAGTTAGGATTCGATCTCGTAACAGATGGGATTAGTGTATCTACTTTTATTTTTAACGTTGTGCCTGTTGTTTGTATCAAATTTGCCGGCAGAACAATTTCAGCTCCTAAATTATAATCTCCCCAAGGATACTGATTAAACCATTTTTTTGTAAAATTGAGGCTGGAGTTAAACTCCTCCGTTCCTCCAAGAGTGTCCGCGGGCTGTAGGATCCATGCAGGATCGTTTACTGGTATTTGTCCATAAGCGGTTTGTGATAAGACAATTAAAAACAGGAACAGGAAAACACAGTTTATTTGTTTTATGACAGTCATTGAAAAAATTGATTTAAAATATGATGACAACAAATGTATTACACTTGATGGAAAAATATAATTCGATCTTTAAAAACTAAAAACAATTCAATTGTCAAGCTTCTTAGTGCGGTTTAATTCATATCTATGTTACCATACAAGCTGAAATATCATTGAATTTGCTTTTCCAATTTATAGAATTTCTCACCATATCTACTGAAATTCGCTTAAGTATTAACACGTATGCTTCAAAAGGACTGCGTATTGATTACTCTGGGAGGTATCTTTACGTGCAAGTGCGGAAATTTTTGCGCCTAAAATACTGATATGGAGAACGAATTGCATAAAAGCATTGGAAAGAAGAATAGGGAACGGATAATCGACATTTTGTGTCAATCCTTTGATAAAAACAAAAGTGTCAATTTTGTAATTAAACCCAGTGTCAACCGCAAACCGGGCATTAGGGCTTTGATGCAATATTCTTTGGAAATATGTGATATGTTCGGGCAAATCTATCTGAATTCAGAACAGGATGCCTGTGCATTGGTGCTTTTTCCAGAGAAAAAACGAACAACGCTGAAAACAGTTTTATTAGACGCGAAATTAGCCCTCTCATGCGTCGGGATCACCCGTATCTGGAAAATCCTGGACCGGGAAGCTAAGATAAAAGCTCATTACCCCAAGACGCCGATATGCTATCTCTGGTTTATTGGGGTTTCACCGGAAAAGCAAAGCAAGGGAAAGGGGAGTTCCCTGATGAGACAAATTATTGAAGAACACGACAACACTCCCATTTACCTCGAAACCTCGGTCCCGCAAAATATAGCTTTTTATAAACGTTTCGGTTTTGATGTATATGCCGACTTGAGTTTCGACCATCAACTGTTCTTGCTAAGAAGACCTCCTTCACCTTAAAGAGCAATGGTTGACTTTAACAGTGAAATGCACATCATTAGATTTATATCGTTATTGATTGCCTTCGTTTGGGGTAAGATCTAATACAAAGATTATTCTGGTTGTAAAAACCAATCTCGACTATTCGAGATTGGTGATTTTTTCTTCGCTCTTGGTTAGGGAAGCGGACTTCGTCCGCCGTAGCCCGCTGAAGCAGAAGTAGATCCGTGCTACGTAGCAGGAACCTTGCTACCTTGCAACAGCCCGCCTACGCAGCTTATCAGCTGCTTCGGCGGGCGAAGGCGGAGAGGGTGGGATTCGAACCCACGATACCCTTGCGAGTATACAAACTTTCCAGGCTTGCTCGTTCGACCACTCTGACACCTCTCCGTGTGAATGGACTTTGTTTTAAGGGTTGCAAATATATCAAAAATCCTTGAAACAGATTCAAATAACATGCTTCCGTGACTAAATCCTAATGAATTCGCCTGAATTCGATGGTTTGATGAGGATTCGGCCTCCTTTCGGCAAGTGAATCGTAATAATCAGCCTCCTGGACAGATTACAAAAAAACCAGCTCCGTGAGCGGAGCTGGTTCATAAGTCAGGGTTAAGCGATTCTAATTCACGATCAGTCGCTTTGTGGTCACACCGCTGGGACCGGAAAGCGAAACGAGGTACACACCTTTTCCAAAGGCAGAAAGATCCAGGCTGTTGTGAAAAGTTTCTCCCGCCACAGCTGTGATTTTTTTCGATTCAATCTGTTTACCGATGATGTTGTATGTGTTCAGTACGTAGCTGTCGTTTGTTTCCGAAGTAAAATCTATTTCAACCAGTCCGCTGCTTGGGTTTGGATATATATTCAGCTCTCCGGCCTTGCTGATGTTTTGCACGCTTGTCATCACGCCGGGCACGTACAATGGAATTTCCCAGATGCCCCTTCCGAATGTTGCTGCACGCAGCATTTGGGTGGGATAATAAATTTCCATCTGTGTAACAATGGCATCCGGAAGTCCGGTTATATAAGGCTGCCAGGAAGAGAAGGTGCTGTCTCGGAAATATACGCCCACATCCATGCCCACATAAACGGCTCCTTTCGAATTTTTAGCGTACGTGATACAATTGGCCGGCAGGTTTGGAAGTCCGGTTGAGTAATTGGTCCAGGTTGCACCTCCGTCGCCGGAAGCAAACACTTTGCTGCCGGAGACATAACCCGAGAAAGTCACATAAACGATATTCGGGTTGGTGGCATTGACAGCAACATAAGTTGGCGCACTGGAAGTGGGAAGGCCGGTGAGTGTGGTCCAGGAAGTTCCGCCGTTGGTTGTTTTGGTGACCCCTGTCTTCTTCACCACATAGATCACTTGTGTATTGGAAGGAGCAATCGCAAACTCGGTGATTGTATTGGTGGCATCCGGTTGTGTGCCGATCATTGTCCAGGAACTGCCCTGATTGGTTGATTTATAAAGATTCACCTGCCCGCCGTAAATTGTATTCGACACCTTGGGGTCTTGTTTCCAGGGGGTGGCCCAGGCGGTTTTTTCACTGGATGGAGGTCCTAAATTCGACCAGCTGGTGCCATTGGTGCTGATGTTGAAATTGCCATTGTATTGCTCTCCATACATGATATTGTCGTTTGAATAGTCAATGAAGCATTTCATGCCATCACCACCAAGTGCGTACTGCCAGGAAGTTTTGGAGGTCATCAGATTGGTACCGTTATCCTGCCATCCTGATAAAACTTTAGCAGGGTTTGTAGTGGACATACCCAGACCGTAAAGCTGCGAAATCTGCAGGTTGGAACAAATATCCGTCCAGGAAGTACCTCCGCTGGTGGACTTAAAAATGCCTCCGTCACAGCCTACCAGGACAGTGGTTCCATCCTGATAGAGGATGTGGTGGATATCAGCATGTACATAATTGGAAGAGGTGTGATTGCTTGCCCAATAGGTGACAGCACTGGAACCGAAGGATGTACCGCCATTGGTGGACTTCCAGATATTGACTCCACCGACCATCAGTTCGCTGGCATTGGTTGGGCTTACTCCGATGGATAAGGTATAAAACCCCTGACCTTTTCCTGCATCGCTTCCGGTTTGCGAGAAGCCAAGCAGGTTGGGGGAAGTGCCTGTTTTTTTGGTGAATGTTGTTCCGCCATCAGTGCTTTGATAGACCCCCAGAAGAGCAGTGTTGACCGAATCAGCAGCCAGCACATATACGTAAGCTCCGTTGGCAGCGGTTACTCCGATGGATTCACGATAGGTGCCGGAGGTAGGTAGCCCGGAAGAGATGTTTGTCCAGGTAACTCCGTTATCAACTGAGCGGTAGAAATACTTGCCGGAGGCATAAAGTGTGCCAGGTGTGCCGGGTTTGAACTCCATGCTCATAACGGAGCCTGCTCCTGTAAACGGTGTTGACCATGTGGTGCCACCGTCTGTTGAGCGGGAAATTCCGAAATTACCGGAGACATACATATTCTGAGAATTGCTTGGATCGATGAGGAAGCGGGATATCATGGGTTTGCTGGTGATACTGAGTGGATAAAGTGTGGTCCAGGTGAGTCCGCCGTCGGTTGATTTCTGAACTCCGAAACTGAAGGCATGTGGCGACCCTGTGTGGAACCCGTCTTTGTCGCCCGTAACAACATACATGATCAGGTGATTCGCGGGATCGAAAACGATGTCGCTTACGCCCAGAGAAGTGAATAAATCAGTTGTGGTTGCCCAGGTATTTCCACCATTGGTGGATTTCCAGAGTCCTCCGTCGGCAGTACCGAGCCAAAGCGTGCTGGTGGAGTTGGGATCAACGGCAATGCAGTTGACCCGACCTGCGCCTGCACCCTGAGGGATTCCACTGGGGCAGAAATAGGTCCAGGTGCTTTGCGTGTACTGGGATTGGGCTATGCGGGCAGGGATCTGCTCCATGTATTTCTGAAATTCTTCATGGGTTCGTCCAAGTAAGGAAAGGTCACCGGAAGGGTAAACACGAGGCTCGGCAAAATACTCGAATCGTTTGAACAGTTCCGCGCCGTTGGCATCTTCTTCTTCGCTTTCGCCGGTTCCGGTCAGAGCCGAGTTTGCCGGGTTAGCATAAAAATTCTTCTGGATGTCGAAGAAATTGGCTTTTGGGGTACTCAGTTGCTCCATCCAGTTTGGGGAACTCTGCTGCGCATTCCCCGCGAATGCCAGGAGGAGTAATGCTGACAGGAATAAAGGAGTTTTGTTTTTTTTCATGATTGGTTGTGTGTGTATGTGTGTGCATTGTGTACTCTTAATGCAGGCATGATGCATGCGTGCTTATGATGGGGAATAATTCTTGGCTGTGTTTCCTTATTGAAATCGGGAATGATAGAAATCGAAAATCTTTTAAAAAGCAGCGTGCAAAAAACAGCTTCTAAAAACAGTCCTGGGAACTGTGTGAAATATTCAGATATTCAATGGTAAAACATTTAAACCATATTTCCTAAAAATCTCATCTGCAATTTGGAAGGGCTGCATTTGTGAAAATTCCATAAAGGAAATAAAGAAAATTCTGGCTCGAAGGGAAAAGGGATCATCCCAACAAAAAAATAAGATGTGTTTAATGCCAGGGAACTTTAAATCGCGAAAACAACGGATTCATTCAGTTTGTATGTTTGCAGTGAATACACCTGATTAATCATACCCCTAATTAATACATCAAGCACATGAAAATCGTAAAGGTCACCTATACTGTCAAGCACGAGTATGCTTCGCAGAATCAGATCAACATCAAAAAAGTCATGGCTGATCTGCAGAAGCTAAACAGGGCTGGCATCAATTACAATGTCTGCCTGAGTGCCGACGGGAAAACATTTATACACACGGCATTCATGCAAACGGAAGAAGACAACAAAACTTTGCTGGATCTCCCTTCTTTTAAACACTTTCAGGAACAATTGAAAGCAGAAGGTATTGAAACTCCGCCAAAGCAAGAGTTTCTTACCTTGATTGAGTCATCGACTCCCGTTTTCCGGGACTGATAGGAAGTATAAAATGTGTTCAATAAAAAAGGCTGCTTCCGTAAGGAGGCAGCCTTTTTTCATTTGTATTCTATTCGTTCTAGTGCATCACAAGCATTTTCTTGGTGGCAACACGCTGACCATCTACAAAAAGTGAGTAGTAATACACTCCCTGACGAATGTCTGTTCCGTCTACCACAATTTTGTTTTCACCAGCATTCAGGGGATAGGTACGTATTACATCACCCAGCGCAGTTGAAATCTGCAGCAATGCTTTTTTAGCATCTGCCTGTACTTGGCATTCAATGCTGGAGCTCTGCTGGAAAGGATTTGGAACGTTATCGGCCAGTCCATTTTCTTTAGCATCCATTGCCTTCAGTACTTCTGCCGGAGGGGTGATGCGTTCGATGAGGTTCTGGTAACTTTGTCTGCCCCGCATCTGAGTTACTGCATGTGCGTAGGCTGAAACTTCAGAAGTACCATTGGCGATTTCGGTAATGCGTGAGAGCATGGACGAACTCGCCTCATACCATGTTTGACCGGCTTGTTCAAGAGCCATTTCCATCGCGAAGTAATCAGCAGCATCGTTCATGCCAGCTTTCCGGAAGGAAGTGATCAGATCGAGAGCTTTAGCTGTTTCGCGGGTCTGTATATAAGCTCCGGTAAGTGCAATTTCTCTTTCCGGACTGTTCAGGTTCAACAGGGCAGCGGTTGGATTGACGGTCTGAGCTGAGTCAGCAGCAATACCGTCTCTCTGCATATTTCCCTGAGAGCATCCGGTAGAGCATTCGCCCGAAACGCTAGGACACCAGTTGATGGTAATAAGACCTGACAATACAGTTGGATCCACGACCGATGCATAATAGGTAAGCGATGCATTGGTGGAGAGGATCTGTTTGTATGGAACTGAGGGAGTAAAGAAATTGTTCTGACGGGTGTTGCCAAGTGTGCAGGCACTTCCCTGACTGGCTATTGATCCGGTGTTTTGCGGGCAAACAGCCATCTGGTAGCTCATTCCCGTTTGGAATGTATTGCATTCAAACTGCACACCGTTAATACCGCTTCCGTTATTTCCCTGCGCCTGAACACCGGCAAACAGGTTGGTATAGGTATTATTTGAAACCACATTGCTGGCAGAGCTTCCGCAATTATCAATGATGGTTCCATAGTTGTTGGAGGAAGCGGAGTAAATACCGGTTGCAGAATTGCAATTGACCGACAGGCCAGTGCAATTATACATATCAATGGCATAAGTGGCATCCACCATATTGGAAGTGAGAGCCTGTGGTATACCTGTGAAGGTATTGAATGTCACCCAGGGGTTTATTCCATTGCTGATCTGCACTCCGCGCAGGTTATTCGCAAAAGCCGCATTTTTTACCGTTACCTGTTTACCAGTAGGATTTGTAAAGCTGGCTGTAATACCTGCAGTGTGTCCTGCGATTGAAGTGGATGAAATCAAAGGCGGCGGATTCAGGCTTCCGTAGTAGTTGTCGATACCATACGTGGCATCTACACTGCTGATGGCTGTGCCTCTGTAGTTGGGGCTGAACACGGTATTTGCAGTTGTATTGTTAAACTGACAACCGAGGATTAAAGGCTTGTATACATCGTTGAGTGTGATGTCGGTATTCAGTGCCTGTGCAGGATCATTCAGTGCACTGGTAACCTGGAACAAGCAGTTTTTAAAGTACGAGAGGTTGTTTTTTTCAACTCCGCTTACAATCCAGTGATAGGAATATAAAGCAGCGGAACGCCTGTTGTTGGTGAATTTGGCGCCTACGCATTGAATTACACCTCCGGTATAACCGGATACGGGGTTACCACCGCTCATTTGAGCAGATGAAATACCTTCAAGTGCATTGGATAGCTGTGATCCGGATTGCATGATTAATGTTCCCTGGGCACCTGCCAGGTTCTGCGCACTGGCCGAAGTACCATACACCTCAATCCCCTGCCACATATCGCCGCAGCCGTTTGTAATTTGTCCGGTTGGACGTACAATAAATGTGGATCCGCGATCAACCTTTATGCGTTTCCCGCCACCCATGTAAAGAGTACCGTACAGATTAAGTGTTGCGTTTCCGGTGATGAGAATATCGCCTGGGACATAATGAATTCCATACCAGGTGGTGGGTGTGTTGATTACAAAGTCAGACGTAACAGGCATATCCGACACCCAAATACCCCGACCGTATGTCGAGCAACGTATTTTGGATTTGCAATAGTTGAGATCAAGGGCTGTGACAGCTACAACAGGGAGTCCCTGGTTAAAGCAATTCCAGGTACCTGCACCGGGTGTGGTGTTGGCGCTGCTGAATTGAAACACTCCTACATCTGTGCCAATGTAAAGTACATCGTTGCTTCCGTTCTGGTAAGCGATGCAGTTGACAGGGAAAGGCGGAAGATTGTTGGTAGCATCGTACCAGGTTACGCCACAATCGGGGCTGTGCAGCACACGACTCTGACCTGCATTTCCGGATGATACGAAATAGCCGTTAAAAGTGACCCAGATGCGTTTTGCATTGTTTGGATCAACTGTAATATCTGTTGCATTGGCCCAGGAAAGGCCCATGTTCAGAGCGAAATTTGACGAGCTGGCAGCCGCAATATCAGTCCAGGTCCATGTTGTTCCGCTAAGAACACCCATGTAAATGCGGTCGGATGTTGCCGCTCCGGAAGCCGACCAGGTTGGATTATCCTTTACAACATAAACGGTGTCCGGTGCATTGGGTGCAACGTGTATATTCCGGATGCCATTTCCGTTTGCAGGGAATGATACCGTAGCCCAGGTTAAACCGAAATCGGTTGAGCGGAAGAGGTCGTTATGCCCACTGCTGTTTCCGGCAGCTGCATAGATGATGTTCGGGTTGTTCTGATTGGAAACAATGCATGTGTTTGAAATACTGGATCCGCCTGGCACACCCGGAAAGGAGAGCGATCCTCCCAATGTTCCTCTTACTGCTGTTGGCGAGCCGGGATAATCATAACCATAATACATATTTGTTAAAGGGTTGATAACACCTTTCCAGCCGTCTCCTCCGTACCATTGCGACCAGGTGCCGCCATGGTATTCGTGAATGCCATTGTCCTGAGAACCAGCAACAATCTCATTGTAGTTCGATTCTGATCCTGCCAGGCCGAAATACTGTGTGGTGTTCAGTGTGCTTCCGCTTTGACTTCCGCTCAGATTTGTCCAGGATGGTTGTGTCATGGATGTGGAAGTAACAATAGTTTGCTGCAGCCCGCCATCGTCGCTGAGTACAATCAGGTCACTGGTTGTGCCTACTGGCAAGACAGTCATTCCGCGTACGTCACCATGCGAGGTGGTGGCAGTGGCGGGTGTATAGTCTGAGAACGCGGCATAGGTAAATCCACCACCGGTAATGTTGTACTTGTACAGGATTTGTCCACCGATATAGAAGAAGTTCGGATTGTTTTTTGAAAATTCAAATTCAAGATCCCAGAAACCGGCACCAGGTGAGGCGAAGTAATCGGTCATGGATCCAACGGATGTAATGGCCAATGTGCTTGCAGTTATTTTCTTGAAGAAGATGTTTGTTGGACCGCTTGTATTTCCGCCGCAGGTGGCATAGGTAATAAACACATCGGAGGTGTTTCCCGGCTGCAATGTCATCCCTATGCGATCTGTGACGAATCCTGCGAGCACTGAACTGGATACGTCGGTATATGTTCCGGAAGCTCCGCCTTGTGTTGAAATATACATCAATGCAGACCCGCAGGGAGATGCAGAGCTTCCATCCCAGCTGTAGCGCGATGTACTGAGAGCTACGATGGAATTGCTCACTCCGCTTGTTCCGGGAATGATTTCGATATCGGTAAATGGATAATAGCAGCCACTGATGGTAGATGCAGGAAGGGAAAGAACTGCTGTCCAGGTTGGCGTGGCGCTGGTTGCATTATTGGTTTCAAATACGGTCTGACCGGCCAGTACAAAAACCGTATTGTGATCCTGCGGGTGAATTTTGACCACACGAACCTGATCGGTTACGTTGGACGGAAAATTGTTCAGAGTAAGAACACTGGTCCAGGTTACACCACCGTCAGTCGAGCGAAGCAGTCCAAATGCAAAATTTGGATTGATGCCCCAACCGGTAGGAGAAACGCTTGCACTTCCGGAATAAACGGTAGCAGGGGTTGTCGTCTGGTCTACAGCAATGGTGTTGACACCGGCGCATGGAAAACGGTTGCCGCTGGCATCAGCCTGATTAATGCTTGCCCAGTTTACATAACTGCCTGCATTCACGGTATGGAATAATCCTCCTCCACCGCTTCCGGCATACATTTCAGAATAATTACTGGGATTCACCCATGTAGTTGTGATTCTTCCAAGAATAGGCTGAGTAAAAACTTGCGGTCCAAACGGAGCCCAGTTACCGAGGCTTGTTTGACACGCGGAAGGATTTCCACTTACACTGGCGGTGCTGTTCCCTTTTGGATCAACGGCAACAGAGCTTTGTAAGTAATTTTGAAGGTATTTATTTACGTCAGCCATTTTCCCAGGTATTTTGGAAGTGGCATCCATGCGGTCATGCCAGTACCAATCCCAGGCTTCAAAAGCTTCTTCCGCTTGGTTTTCATGAAACGTTTGGCCGTTTTTCTTTGCTTTTTCTCTTTCTTCCTCTTCCTCTTTATCTTTTTCAGGATGATTTTTGAGGTATTGGTTTCTTAAAAAATAATAATTGTCAGAGCTTTGTGGCACAGCCTGGCTTTTCTGATTCTGACCATACTGCAACAACGGACCAAGGCATATCGCCCATGTCAGGTACAGTGATAATCTGTTTGTTTTTTTCATGTGTGTGTGTTTCTATTTTAAATTTTGGGTACGCGGTTTGCCTGTGCAGGGCATTTTGCAGGTGCTAAAATAGAAGTAGTCGTCATGGCCATAGATGGTAATTGATAGAACTGCATCTTTGATTGAGTGAAATGTAGTTTTGGGGTGATGAATGGAACGACAGGGTCTTTCAATCTCTGTTTTTTGCTCATGAAACAATCTGGAACATTATTTCAGAACGTTCTGATGGTATCTCAGTTTGGAAAAGCAGCGACTGCGAGCATGCAATCATTTATTCTTGCTTCCATCCTTCATATTAAGTGATCTGAGAAAAGCTTTGAAAGATACTATAGGTATGTATTGAAGTATTTTGTTGATTATATACCCACCTTTTGCTTCTTAAGTCCTTCCGAAGTACCAACCAAAATGCCTAGCAATACCCAGTAGTGCCGGATGTGCATGATGTCTGTCGAAAACAGTTCAATGGATATTAGAGCCGCAAAAATCAGAATAATAGGACCAAAGTGAATGCTCAGATACTTCCTGTTTTTCACAATAAACAGCAGGCAACAAATCAGGAATGCGGTCAGGGACAAAAGGCCAGGTATGCCGGTTTCGGCAAAGGCCCCAAAAAGTGTTGAATGAGGATCATAGATCGGATTGCCTTCCTGATAGAGACCTTTTGCCTGGAACTTCACAAGTTCTGCCCTGAAATTGCCTGGGCCACAGCCAGTCAACAGATTGTGTTTACCCAGCTCAAAACATAATTCCTTTAACTTGAAGTAGATTGTAGTATGTATCTCTGTGTTTTTGTTTTGTAGGATTATATCGTCAGCCACATAGGGGCCCCTGGGTATGGATTGCATGATCTCCGGAGCTTCTCTTTTCTCAGGATAGAAATGTGTTCCGAGAAACAGAAAACAAAACGTTATGGCATATAAGAAGCCCAGTAAATACCTTTTGTGTGTGCCCGCATTTAATTTTATAAGGTAAAATAACGCGATGCCGAAAAATAAAAGCAGGATGCTTTTTGAAAATGTCAGCACACCTGCAAGAATATACCCAAGTGTAAGCAGGTGATCCGTAAAACCTGCTTCTTTTTTTGCTGAAACAGCCTGAAGATGGAAAAAGAAGCAGAAAATCAAAAGCAGCAACAGCATCGTGGGCGAAGAGGTGAAAGCTCGGAGGCGAACAATTGAGCCGGTATAAGGGAAATCATAATAGTGGTCCAGCAAAAATGTTGGACTGTGCAATGAGAAAAGTCCAAGTGCAATAAATGAGGTGATTAGTAAGACAATGCCGGTCAACCGAAATGTGTTACTGTAATAAGCAAAGGCATTTTCTTTCAGTGTATTGCTAATGCTCCTGAAAGCCCAGAATACAATTGTGAGGTAAATACTTTTGCCAAGAGCTAAAAAAGATTCCCTTGTCCCGGCATGAATCGAACCGATAATAAGAACTGCCACATAAAGAAAAAGGGTGAAGTCGATCCAAATCAGGCGGTCGGGAATGATTGAAACCTTCTTGCGAAGGAGACAGGCGAGCAAGAACAAGAAAATGACTTCCGGGATTTGAATGGAGCCGGGAAAAACATCCTGGAAAGCAAGGCTGATTAAATACAGGGAAACCGGAAAACACAAGGATTGATGAGGTGCCTTCGGCAACGGAGTCGCAACGGGCCTTAACGAATCGGTCATAAAATAGTTCCTGGGAATCAAATCACATTAAATGTATCAAAAGAATCGGAACAAAAATGCTTTGGAATATCAAAGAAAACGAAAAACTTGCTCATTTGCGGGTGAGGATATTTGTATATTCACGAATGTAATGATGTGAATATTTGTCTGACGATAAGAATCAGAAACTTAAAAATTTAGAAATGAAACACAAGATTGGAACAAAAGAAAAACCTCTGAAACTGAAAACGCCACCTCTGAGTTCAGAGTATACGATGCATAGCGATGAGAAAGACGGGAAGGAAATTCTGGTGTGCACGGTCGGAAAAACTGTATTATTTTATGATGCCCGTTGTCTGGATGATTTGTATGTTATGTTGAAGAAACATGGCGACTGGATGGAACTTGGTAGTGCGGATGAACAGAAGCCGGCCAAAGATGGCACTGTGGAAACCTGGGGCCGCTCTGCAAAAAATCCTGCGGGAGGATGGTATGGCCTTAAAAAAGGATTACGGGGCAGATTTGGAATGTATATTCCTCCATTGATGGAGGCTCTTGGGCTTGTGGAACTGACTCATGAGGCCAAAGGAAATAAAATGAAGGCAAAATAGCACCGGAATAAAAGATAAAAAAATGAAAAAAGCACTTCTGACAATAGGCTTGCTGATTGTGTCCAATACCTTTATGACATTTGCCTGGTATGGCCACCTGAAGTTTAAACAAATGAACTGGTTTAGTAACCTCGGTCTGGTGGGTGTCATATTCATCAGCTGGGGCATTGCACTTTTCGAATATTCATTCCAGGTACCTGCAAACCGGATCGGATTTTCCGAGAACGGCGGTCCCTTTAACTTATGGCAACTGAAAGTGATTCAGGAGGTGATTACACTTGTGGTGTTCACGCTCTTCGCACTTCTGTTTTTTAAAAACGAAACCTTCCGGATAAACCACTTCATTGGTTTCCTCTTTCTCATTCTGGCAGTCTACTTCATTTTCAAAAAATAAACGGTCATTCAAAAAAACTAATCATGAAGGAATTTATGCTCCTCATCCGAAACGAGTCAAACTCCAAATCAGGATTTAATACTGAAAAGGAAGAATCGTTTCTGAATTCATGCAAGACTTATATTGAAAAGCTGAGAGTTGAAGGAAGGCTTATCAGTGCACAGCCATTGATAAGAGAAGGTGCAATGCTTTCGAATACAAATGGAATCTGGAAAGAAAATACTTTCAGTGAAGGCGAGGAAGTCATTGTCGGGTACTATCACATACTTGCAAAGGATCTGAAAGAAGCGATCGAAACGGCAAAAGGAAATCCGGAGTTTGAATATACATCTACAGCCAGAGTTGAAATCAGGCCGGTTAAAATGAAGGAGTCCGGTACAGGCTTTATTTATCCGAACAAATAATTTATTCAGCTTTTTTTTTACGGGCACCTCTCACAGCTTCAGCAGTCCAGGGGTCTTCCGGCCAGTGGTGTTTCTGATAGCGTACCCGAAGTTCCTTGCGAACTTCGGGATATGTGTTTTTCCAAAAACTTTGCAGGTCCTGTGTAACCTGAACGGGTTTGTAACCCGGAGAAAGGAGATGCAAAATGACTTTGTTCCGTCCTTCATTCACAGCAGGAGTATCGAGCAAGCCGAACATTTCCTGTAAACGCACAGCAAGAACAGGCGCTGTACCTTCCGGCATGTATTTCAGGCGGATCATCGAGCCGCTCGGCACTTTAAGTGAAGCAGGTGCAAGGCTATCGAAACGTTGTTTCATGTCCCAGGGCAATAAGGCATTCAGGATGTTATGCATGTCAAGTTTCAGAAAGTCTTCCCGTCGTTTGACAGTGCCAAGCCAGGGACTAAGCCATTCGTTCATGGATTGAAGAAGATGCTGCTCGCTGACATCAGGCCAGTTCTCATCCGGTCTCCATTTTTTCAGGCAACGCAGACGATCAAGCCATTCATTCGTTTCTTCGGAAAAAGAAAACAATTTCAAACCTTCCGATTCAGCGGCACTAAGTAATACTGCAAGGCGCGCCTCCTCAGGAATTTTCTGCAGAGGTTTGCTGGAAACGGTTATCTCTCCAAACCGAATTTCCGTACGGGCAACGAGTTCACCTTTTTGGGAATCCCAGGTGATCAGCTCCTGCTGGGTGGCCTGCTTGAGGATATCTTCCGGATCCAATGGTGCAGCCAGGTAAATGGCGCCTTCTGTGTTTCCCCCATCGAGGGAGGCAATGGCGAGCCATTTTTCCCTGGAGAGCGGATCATGCTGTCCGGTTTTGGCAAATCGTCCGTTACTCAGTTTGTAACGGTGGTCAGGGCCATGCTGGCGGGCAACCCGCTCCGGATATGCCATTGCGATGAGCTTGCCGGCATGTTCCTGAAGGGGTGTATTGTTGTCAGGCTGTATGGAAAAAATCTTTCGCCAGGATTCGGCGAGGCGTTCGATCCGCTCGAGCCGGGCGCGGTCGGCAGCGACGTATTCTTTATTTCTCCATTTGCGCAACGCCTCGATCCGCAGCACTAGATCTGCGCCTGCCTCCTTTGGCAATGGATCTCTTTCTTCCAGAATTGCTGCAATATCACTTCCAAGAGATGTGAGCTTTGCTTCTCTGGCTTCCAGTAGCAGATGAGCGATTCGGGGATGTGTTGGAAGCTTGAGCATTTCTTTGCCTTTCGGAGTAATCTTGTCACCCGCCAATGCATCGAGCTGCCTGAGCAATTCACGGCTCAAGTTTATACCTGCAGAAGGAGGTTGCGTGAGCCAGGCCATGTCTTTGATATTACTAGTTCCCCAATTGGCCAGTTCAAGAACAAGAGGGGCCAGATCTGCTTCCAGGATTTCAGGTTTGCGATGCGGGATGAGCTGATGCTGGGCGCCGGCACTCCAGAGCCGGTAGCAAACACCTGGTCCAAGCCTGCCTGCCCGTCCAGCCCTTTGGTCAGCTGCGTCGGCGGTGACACGGATTGTCTCCAGGCGTGTGAGGCCAGTGCGCGGATCAAAGCGTGGTGCACGGGAATAACCACTGTCCACCACCACGCCAATACCTTCAATGGTAAGACTTGTTTCAGCTATGGATGTTGCCAGGACAATTTTCCTGTAACCATTGCGGTCAGGCATGAGTGCTTCCTGCTGTTTTTGTAAAGGAAGGTCACCAAACAAGGGATGAAGTTTGACACCACTCGTTTGAGTCTCCAGGATGTCCATACAACGATGAATTTCCCCGGCGCCCGGAAGAAAAGCGAGGATATCACCTTTTTGCTCTCTGAGGGCTCTGCCAATTCCACGGCTAACCTGCAGGGGAATGTTGTTTTCGGAATCGCCCGGATCATAGATGATATTGACAGGGTATTGGCGTCCCTGGCTGTTAAGGATTGGAGCACCTTTCAAAAGAGAAGATAGATTGCCACTGTCAAGTGTGGCCGACATGATAAGTATGCGCAGGTCTTCACGCAATACCTGCTGAATTTCACGGCAGAGGGCAAGTGCGAGATCTGCATGAAGGCTTCGTTCGTGGAATTCATCAAAAATAACAAGGCCTACATTGTCCAATGCATCATCTTGCTGAAGCATTCGTGTCAGGATACCTTCCGTAAGAACTTCTATCCGCGTTGCCTTCGTTGTTTTGTTTTCAAACCTTACTTTATAACCAACAGTAGCCCCTACATTTTCGTGAAGCAGGTCAGACATTCGCGAGGCTGCTGCTCGTGCAGCAAGCCTGCGGGGCTCCAGCATCAGCATTCTTTTGCCTTTGAGCCAGGGTTCTTCCAGAAGTTCCAGGGGGAGTGCTGTACTTTTACCAGCTCCGGGAGGCGCCTGAAGAATAACTGTGTTGTGATTAGCAAGCGTGCTGCGGATTTCCGGAAGTATATCGTAAATCGGAAGTTGTTCGGACATCAGCAGGGAATCAGGAGTGTTGAAATTACAGCGAAGAGGGGAGAAGATTTGATTTCATTATACCGTCATTTCACCGCGCAGGGAACTTTTCAAATTCTTTTCAATTTCTTTTCTTTTTCTGGTGTTTGCAAGTACAAACATTAGTTTGGCTACTGCAGCCTCTGTTGTCATATCCTCGCCACTCATTACTCCGATCTTATTCAGGCCGGCGCTGGTTTCATATTTGCCCTGTTCAACACTTCCGGCATTGCATTGTGATATGTTTAAGATGATAATCCCTTTGCTGCTTGCTTTTTTCAATGTTTCAAGAAACCAGGGTTGAGTACTGCAATTCCCGGCTCCATAGGTTTCCAGAATGACTCCGCGCAGATCTTTTGTATTCAGGATTGCCTGAACAAGGTTTTTAGTAATCCCCGGAAATAATTTCAGGATGGCAATCTGGGCATCCATCTTTAAATGAACCTTCAGTTTTTTGGCTGAAGGTGGAGGCAGCAATGCAGGAATATTATATCGGAGATGAACACCTGCTTCTGCAAGTACAGGGTAGTTTGGTGATTGAAAGGCCTGAAAATGTTCGGCATTGAATTTATGTGTGCGATTGCCCCTGTAAAGCCTGTATTCAAAATAAATACACACTTCCCGGACGATCGGTTTGTTTTTGTGACGGGCTGCGGCGATTTCAATGGCTGTAATCAGGTTTTCCTTTCCATCGGTCCTTATGATGCCAATTGGAAGCTGGGAGCCGGTAAGAATAACCGGCTTGTCAAGATTCTCCAGCATGAAACTAAGTGCAGATGCAGTAAAAGCCATCGTATCTGAACCATGGAGGATCACAAACCCATCGTACTTGGAATAATTTTTTTCAATCAGTTGCGCCATTTTAGCCCATATTGCCGGTGTCATGTCGGATGAATCAATCGGATGGTCAAATGAAATGGCAGACAGACGGGTATCAAATTTTTTCAGTTCCGGAATCTGGTCGGTCAGGTGAGCAAAATCGAAAGGCCGGAGCTGTCCGGATTTCAGATCCTGTATCATCCCGATCGTACCGCCGGTATAGATGAGCAGTACAGAAGTTGATTTAGCCATGAATTCGGTTTTAAATTCGGTCAGACACCAAAAATGGTTTTGGAGTTTTCAGTTGTTATACGAACCACTTCTTCAACACGTGTTCTTTTTACTTCAGCGAGTTTTTCTGCTATGAGTTTCAGGTATGAACTTTCATTCCGTTTTCCCCGGTGAGGGGTCGGGGCCAGATAGGGAGCATCTGTTTCAAGCACCATGTGTTCCAAGGGAATCTGTTCAAGAACATTATCCAAACCTGATTTTTTGAATGTAAGAACGCCCCCGATCCCCAATTTAAAACTGCCTAAAGCAATAATTTTTTCGGCTTCCTCAATAGTTCCGGAAAAACAATGAAAAATGCCTCTTAGATCCTGGTCCAGGTTTTTTCTGACTATTTCGTATGCTTCCTCAAAGGCATTGCGGGTATGAATAACAATAGGGAGTTTATGTTTTTTTGCGAGCTTGATCTGAAAATCGAATGCATACTGCTGCTGCTCGACAAATGTTTTGTCCCAATACAAATCAATCCCGATTTCACCAACAGCAAAGAACTTACGCTGACCGAGCCAATGTTCCACCACTTTGAGTTCTTTTTGAACTTCTTCGTTTACCGAGCAGGGGTGTAGTCCCATCATTGGAAAGCAGTTTTCGGGAAACTGCTTGGCAAGACTGAACAACCCGGGAATTGAATGACTGTCGATATTGGGAAGAAAAAGACGGGTTACACCGGCATCCAGTGCGCGTTGTACCATGTCACTTCGATCGGCATCAAAAGCTTCGGCGTAAAGATGGGTATGTGTATCTGTCAATATCACCATGCAAAATTAACAGAATTACCAAGCCTGCGGCAGGAATCTGCAGGAACCGGCCGGTGGATTTTCGTATATTTGTGCTCCATGAATTACCGCACTCTTTTTCTGAAGTTATTTGCCATGGGCTTACTGTTACTCAGCCTTGGTTGCATTTCAGGGTGTAAAAAATACCCCGATGGTCCGGCCATCAGTTTATTGCCCAAATCATGGAGGTTGGAAGAGAACTGGAAGAAACAAAAAGTGTATAAAAACGGGACAGATATCAGCGATTTGTATTTGGCAAAAACGAAATCGGAGTCGTTTAACATTAAAAAAGGTGGGGCATTTACATATGATGCAACCAATTCTTCTGGCTCAATTTCATATTCAGGAACATGGGCCTTTTCTACCGACAAAACCGTTGTTTATTTCTCATACTATTATGGTGCCAATTACCTGAATGATTCCTATTTGATCCTGCGTCTGAAAGAAGATGACTTGTGGATGAAGTGGATTGATCCATCAGGCGATGAGTATGAATATCACTATGTCCCTAACTGACCGGTAATGCGTTTGCGCAGAGGTCTGATGAAGCATTGCCCTTGAAAAAGATACTGGTTATTCGGTTTAGTTCAATTGGCGATATCGTGCTCACGTCTCCCGTGCTCAGATGCTTGAAATTACAGCTGGGCGCCGAAGTCCATTTCCTGACTAAAAAAGAGTATGCCCCGTTGGTTTCAAGCAATCCATATATCGATAAGGTATTCACGATCGATAAGGATGTTTCGGAAATTACTGAAACATTGAAGGGCGAACAATATGATTTCATTGCCGATCTGCATCATAACTTACGAACAGCCAGGGTCAAAAGAACGCTTGGCAGACCCTTGGCATCTCTCGATAAACTGAATATCAGGAAATGGTTATTGGTATTTCTGAAGAGAAATAGCTTGCCTGATATTCACGTAGCAGAACGTTGCCTGGATGTTGTAAGGAGTTTGGGCATCCGAAACGATGAAAAAGGCCTTGACTTTTTTATTCCTCCTTCGTCTGAGGTGGATGTGAGCAGTATTCCCGAATTGAGAAAGGGGTACATTGGCTTTGCGATCGGAGCCCAGCATTTTACGAAGCGGCTTCCGGTGGAAAAGATCGCGTCGATCTGTAAGCAAGCCGGTCAAACAATCGTATTGCTTGGAGGCAAGGAAGACCGTGCTGCGGGGGATGAAATACAGAGAATGGCAGGCCCTCAGGTAATTAATGCGTGTGGGCGTTATACTTTGCTTGAGTCGGCATCTCTGGTCCGTCAGGCTTCAAAAATAATTACTCACGATACAGGCCTGATGCACATAGCCGCTGCGTTTAAAAAAGAGATCATTTCGGTCTGGGGCAATACGGTGCCGGCATTCGGGATGTATCCATATCTGAGCGGGCATGGCGAAAAAGGAGCGGGAACAATTGTGGAAGTAAAGAATTTAAGTTGCAGGCCTTGCAGCAAAATTGGCTATGATAAATGCCCCAAAGGTCATTTTAAATGCATGCGGGAGATCGATGAAGCATTGATACTCAAGGCGCTCCGCAATAATACCTGATCTTACTTATCCAATTACTTTCCGAATAAAGCTTTCAGTTCAGTTGCATCATCCGGCTTCATTTTTCCTGCGAGAATCAGGCTTAACTGTTTTCTTCTCAAGGCCCCGGCAAAACGGCTTTTTTCTTCTTCAGTCTCGGGAATAAGTTCAGGAACCGGCAGTGGTGAGCCGTTCTGATCCACAGCTACAAACGTATAAATGGCTTCATTGCATTTGGTACGGACTGAAGTGACTGGATCCTCCACCCAGACATCAATGAAGACTTCCATCGACGATGAAAAAGCCCTTGATACTTTTGCTTCAAGTGTAATAATGCTGGCAAGTTTGATGGGCTGAGTAAAGGCTACGTTGTTGACGGATGCAGTAACAACAACCCTTTTGCAATGTCTGTGCGCTGAAATAGCAGCAGCGATATCCATCCAGTGAAGCAGGCGGCCTCCCATTAAATTACCAAGCGTGTTCGTATCGTTGGGTAATACAATTTCCGTTGTAACGGTGTAGGTTTCCTGGGATGTTTTCGCTTTCATAAATCTTAATTTCAGCAAATATAAGGGGGAATTTTGAAAAAGCCGGAATGTGTTTCCAAAGAGGAACTCCTCCTGGCTTGCTGATCCTCGTGGCTAATTCGTATCTTGCTGGCTGGAATGGACTCACAATTTAGTGGAAGCCTTTTCAGTTTTTTAATCTGCTTATACCATCATTATGCAATACCTGCTCGCGTGTCACATTATTTTTATCGTTACCTGGTTTGCGGGTCTGTTTTACATTGTCAGGCTTTTCATTTATATGACAGAGGCCAATGACAAAACAGAACCTGAGCGAGGAATACTTCAGGCACAATATCGTATTATGATGAGAAGGCTGTGGTACGGCATTACCTGGCCATCTGCCATTATCACATTTGTCATTGGCCCCTGGATTTTGTTTATGTACCGTCCCGATCTGCTGAGTCAGGCGTATTTCCTGCTAAAGCTTTGTTTTGTTTTCGGACTGGCTTTATATCAGATCCAATGTCATGTCATCTTCAAACAACTGCAGGCGGGGGTGTTTAAGCATTCCTCCATGTGGCTGAGAATCTGGAACGAAGCGGCCACGGTTTTTCTGGTTGCCATTGTCTTTATCATTAAATTACAGAATAACGACAGCAATATGTGGATTGCCCTGAGTGCAATTGTTTTTGCGGGAGCGCTTTACATGGGTATTCAGGTCTATAAAAAAAGCAGAATGAAGGCCATCCAGGAGGAAAAACTTTTTGAAGAGAGTAAGCCAAAAAAGGAAAAGTGATTATTTAATAAAGAGCCAGGCCTCCTTGTTGGATGACCTTATTTTAGACAGAGCCGCTACCGCCTGATTGTAGGAAGCATAGCTGCCATAGCTCACGTGGCGAAGACTGCTGCGGTTTGTTTCCAGAATAAAAGCATCAAATCCTTCGGCCTTGAGTTTGGCCACAAAGTGATCGGCATTCTCAGGAATTGCAAAACATCCTCCGATGATGCTGTATTTATCGCCAGCCAGAATTTGGATACCCGAATTTTTAATTTTTTCAGATGCGGAATTTGACACAGCTGTAGATTCCGCAGCTGAAGCTTCCGTCATCCGCACAACAAGAGGCGCAGTGTCTTTATTGACAAAGGAAATATGTGTATACTTAGAAGTATCGGGGAGTGATCCATCCCGTGCTGTGGCAGACAGGGATGGCGTTTTAACAGAAGGAGCGCTGAAATTACTTTCTGTGTAAATGGTCCTCTCCTTATTGGAGAAAGGGTTCAGATTGGCATAGTTGACACCTTTGAGTAAATTGGTCTCAAGAGGTATCCAGATAATCGCAAAAAGAGCAGCGGCACTCAGACTCAGGGCAACGTAACGTTTAATACGGAATCGTTGTTTGACTTCAGCAGGTATAACATCCCTGTCTTTTTGCTCTTTCTCCAGTCGTTTTACAAAATTGTCACGTTTAATAGCAGGAGACTGAAGAGCAGTGAGGCCGAATGATTCAAGCAGATAATTGATCTCTGCATCCGGCTCAAACTGAATATTGTTTTCTACATCATGGTAAAACTGACCCACATCACGGAGTTGAAGTCTCTGGCCGCTTGCCAGAGTCAGTGCACAGGCAGATGAGAATTGAGATACGTATTGAAGCGCTTCATTGTAATTCAGCCCTTCCTCCTGTGCAATGTAATTTGCCAGTAAGCCATCGTTGTTTTTCAGATTTCTGTTAAAGACAATGCTTTTCGATGGGGGGCTGAAAGTATGTTGGGTTGGATGAATACGTGCAGGCGAATAGTTAGTCACCAAGCCGCCAAACCCGGGAATAATCACACAATCGTGATTGAACAACAGGTCGCTAATATGTTTCTCGAGATTCATCTGAGGACGAAATTAGGAAAAAATGTTCAGTGCTTTTCTTTTATTCTTTCAAATTTCCGCTCCTGCTAAAGACCCTGCTGGAATGTAAGTGCTCAAAACCAGTGACTTCCGGATGATTTTAGGATATTAAGAACGAATCCGCTATTTTTAAGCTTTCCTAGCTTGTGAACGAAAGATTTAATTTTTATTTCCTGGTTGTTGCCTCCTGTCTGACAGGCTTGTTCGTGTCATTTATTCCCGTCAACAAGCAGGAAAAACTCAATTCAAGGGTCATTATGACCAGGTTGGTTTCGGCAGCTGATGCGATCAAGACAGTTTCTTTTGACCTGAAAATTGAGGAGCGAATTCAGGGTAAGTACAGAAAATCAACCTCTAAGGTTAAGCTCCAGCGCAATCCTCATAAAATTTACATGAAGCTCAATGGCCCGGAACTGCTATACGTAAGCGGGTGGAATGGTAATAAGGTTCTTGTGAATCCCGGTGGTTTTCCTTTTGTGAATTTGAATCTGGATATAAACAGCGGAACACTACACAAAGATCAGCACCATACGATCAGTGATGTTGGGTTTGATTACCTGACTGATATTATTAAAGATGCAATGGTGCGATGCGGATCGAAGTTTGACGAATATTTTAAATACGAAGGTGATGTGCAATGGAATAACCTGACTTGTTGTAAAATACTGATTACCGACAATGGATATAAATTCACCAGCTATGCAGCGCAGAAAGGTGAAACGGTAATGGATATCGCCCGAAAACTAAAAATCAGTGAATTTAAAATTGCTGAGCTTAACAAGCTGGGAGACTTTGGAGAGGTTAAGCAGGGGGAAATTCTTGTTATCCCTTCCTCTTATGCTCGGGTAACCGAATTGCTTGTTGATAAGCAAACCTGGCTGCCCCTTAGTACCAAAGTGTATGACAATGAAGGCCTTTTTGAGGCGTATGATTATCTGAATCTCAAGCTGAATCCCACCTTTGCTGCCGATGAGTTCTCCAAGTCATTCAAAGGATATGGATTCTGATAAATTTCCGACCCCTAAAACTTCAAACTGATCTGTAAGGCAAAATTTCTAGGAGGCATAACATCTGCAGGCCGGCTGGTTGTTTCATTGTCAAAAATATTATTGCTTACCAGAGAGATCTTGGCCATTTTATTGAGCTGGTAAGAAATGCGGTTATCGAAAACAATATCACCGTGATGAAACCGGGCTCTGTATTCAGCAACACCGGGAAGAACATGTGCGAAAAACGGGTCGACAAAAAACTTGTCGATGTTTTCCATAAAACTGTTGTAGCGCATGCTGAACCCTACTGAGAAACGTTTGTAGCTGAACTCAATATCACCTTTTGCAATATTCTTATAGCGATACTTCAGGATGTTCTGAGTTGAAGAGTTTTTCATTGTATCTACTTTCGGGTTGAAATCCAGGCTGATCGGATTCATATAGGTATATCCGCCCATTACCTGAATTCCCACAGCTCCGATTTTTCCCTCTGCTTCCAGAGCAATGTCCACTCCTGAAATTTGCGTATTGCCAATATTGGTGGATTTGAATCCAATTCCAAAAAGAGGATCTGTAGCTGCATTGCCCCATTGGCCCATCGTAAATTCCATCATATCATGATATTGCATCCGAAAAAGAGCAACATCCAGAAATCCGCGGATGCCCGACATCTGAAATCCTTGTTTTACACCAAGTTCAGCGCTCCATCCGGTTTCAGGCTTAAGCTGTTCGTTGGGATATATTTCGAGCCCGCTGACAGATGTCCGAATATATTTTTCGGCAACCGAGGGGAAACGATAGCCTTGCCCGAATGAGGCGCGTATAAATGTGGCTTTTGCCACCTCATAGTTGGCGCCAATGCGCATCACAGGCTGGAAAGGAAGTTTTGTCAATGTGTCCTTGCCCGATTTCAGGTAAAATTTGGTTTGAGTGGTATCGATTTTATAAGATTCGGCACGAACCCCAAAAGAAACAGTCAGGCGGT
>DASYGQ010000251.1:0-5093 GCA_035999585.1 Bacteroidia bacterium
TATTGAAAATTCAGTGCATCGCGACTATTGGACTGAAAAACTGACAGATTGTTACCTGAGCCTTACAATGCCCATTTATTTTGGCTGCCCTAACGTGACAGATTATTTTGCGCCTGAATCGTTGATAAAAATTGATATCAATGACTATAACGGAGCGATCCGGATCATTGAAGAATCCATTGCATCCGATCTTTACTCCAGGCATTTTGAGGCTCTCAGGAAAGCCCGGAATCAGGTACTCAATGAATATCAGATTTTTCCTGCGCTCCTGGATATCATTGCTAAAAACAAACAGCTTTTCTCTTTTGGCGTCAAGGGAGTTACCCAAATCAAACCTGAACGTTTTTTTCAGAAAGGATTCACCCTGAAACGAATTCAAAATAAATTAAACCGCATCTTCAAAGCTCCGAACTGATATGCACCGCATTGTGCGCTTTCGACAATTCATGAATAAACTGCTCTGGAGAATCCGGCTTTTCCTGACGCATTCGGGGCTTGCACATGTCAATTCTTCCCATATTTCAATTGTAGTGGTAGGCAGGAACGACAACTACGGAGGTGATTTCCCGGAGCGGCTTCAGGCAACCATCGACTGGAACCTCCGGCATTTACCGGGTGCTGAACTGATTTACATCGAATGGAACAAGATTGAAGAGAAAGAAAGTGATTGCCTCTGGATTGAGAAAAGGTATCCAGGGGCCAAATGTTACGTTGTTCCCGGCAACATACACAAAGAAATTTCCACAAACCCCAAAATGCCGGTCATGGAATATTTTGCAAAGAATATTGCCATGCGCCGCTCCAGCCGCGAGTGGATCCTGATGATCAACGCGGACTGCTTCATTGGAAATGATGTAATCAAAAATATTGGCAAGCTCAATAGGAATTATATTTACGGTACACACTACGTAAGCATCAAATGGGATGGAAAGCCCATTGCCGATTATCACATGCAAATGAAAGAGAATGTGGTTTTTGGTTTCGCAGCTGACAGATCACTGCTTGCTGTGGTTGGAAATTTCATCCTGACTCACAAACAAAACTGGCTCAATGCCACGGGTTACGACGAGCGCCTGACCAACGTAAGGGCCGGAGTAGATACGAATGGGGTCAGACAACTGCTTCAGCAAGGACTAAAAACCATGGTATTGGGACATCATTTTCATCTTGATCATCCGGAGTCTATTATTCATGGTGTCAACCAAACCCATGGCAGTAATGCATTCAACAACATTCCCTATAGAAATCCGGAGAATTGGGGCCTGGTTGATTATCCATTGAAACAGATAAGCGAAAGAATATGGCTATTAGAAAAAACTTAGTCCTGGGTGGTGAAGGCACCATCGGGCAGGCTTTATGCTCCCACCTGCTTGGCATTGGTGAGGAAGTAACCTGCCTGGATATCAAAACCGGTTTTGATATCCGCATCCAAAGCCTTGACGCTTACAGCGCTTATGACTATGTCTGGTTTTTGGCCTGGGATGTAGGCGGGGCCAAATACCTGGCTAACGAAAATTATCTGATTGATATCATCTCCAATAATTCCATCCTGTGCGAAAAGGTCTTTTCCTTTCTGGGGAAAACACATATTCCCTTTATGTTCGCTTCCTCACAGATGGCCTCTCCCAGTACTCCCTATGGCGTAACGAAGCTTCTGGGTGAAGAATGGACCCGCCTGCTCGGCGGACAGATCTGCCGTTTCTGGAACGTATATGGCTGGGAGGAGCCGGGGGTCAAATCCCACGTAATACCTGACCTGATCATCCATGCGCTTACGCATAAAAAAATAGAGCTCATGACCGATGGCCAGGAAGAGAGGCAGTTTATTTACATGGACGATTGTGTTCAGAATATGGTGGCTATCCGTGATGCCGGTGCCACAAGGGTGGATATTACCGATGGAAAATGGGTGACCATTGAATACATCGCGCAGCAGATTGCCAGTCTGCACAATGTACCACTGAAGCTCGGCAACAAGCTCGGCTACTCAAATAAAATTGAACCGGTAACAACATATCCTCTTGTGTTCAATACGGATCTGAGAAAAGGAATACAACGTATCTCTGAAAAAGCAATTCAATATCTTGCCAATACAAAAAAATAATCTATGCTCGGCGTCATCAATAAAGTTCGCGCTTACCGATGGTATTGGCTGGGAAGGCGTACCATCAGCCAGGAGATCAAAAGAATACTTCAGGAAAAAAAACCTTTGAAGATAATCCTTGGCGCATCAGAAACAGGATACGATGGCTGGATAGCAACCGACCTCCCCCATTTTGACGCATCCAAAACAGAAGACTGGGATTATTTCTTTTCTAAAAAATCGATCGATAACCTTCTGGCCGAGCATGTATATGAACATCTGACTCTGGAGCAAACCAAAAAATCGTTTCTCCTGCTGAAAGAATATTTAAAACCAGGAGCTGTCTTTCGTATTGCCGTCCCCGATGGCTATCATGATTCTCCGGCATACATTGATTATGTAAAGCCAGGAACCGAACATGCGGGCTGGCTGAATCACCAGGTCTTGTGGAACAGGGATCTTCTGGCTAAAATGGCTGATGACTGCGGCTTTGAGGCTACATTCCTGCAGTATTACACTCGGGATCATCAATTAATAGACATCTATAAGGATGACGAGAACGGCATCATCATGCGCACCTCTGAAAAATACAAAACCATTATCGAATATTCATTCCCTTATACTTCACTGATAGCAGATTTAAGGCCCAAGCCATAATTTCAGTCTGATACCTGAATAACCGGAAACGCCCCTGCGTACGTTCATTTAATTGTAATTCAAAACAAAGCCTTTGATTCCGCTGAAAATAAGCATCGTAACACCTTCGTTCAACCAGGGAGCTTACCTCGAGCAAACCATTTGCTCTGTGCTGGAGCAGGGTTACTCAAACCTGGAGTACCTGATTATTGACGGAGGCAGCAAGGATGATTCTGTAGCTATTATTGAACGATATGCGAATAAGCTGGCCTATTGGGTGAGCGAACCAGACAATGGGCAAAGCCATGCAATCAACAAGGGCTTTCAGAAAGCGAATGGCGAAATCCTGATGTGGCTCAACAGTGATGATATGCTCCTGCCTGGCAGCCTTCAAAAAATAAATGCTTTTTTTCAGGCGCATCCACAAACGGAGTTGATGCATGGTAAAACCATTGTTTGGGGCGCCGGAATGAAAGAAATAATCAAAGGGCATGCAAGTCCTGACCCGGATGCCTGTTATCTGGGTTATATGTGTTTCCCCCAGCCTTCTTCCTTCTTTCGCAAATCCCTTCTTTCAAAAACAGGCTTACTGAATGAGAATCTGCATTATGGGATGGATTACGAAATGCTGGTCAAGGCTTATCTGGGAGGAGCCGATATCAAATACATGGACGACATTTTCTCTAAATACAGAATGCATCCCGAAGGAAAATCAAATAACGAATCAAAGATTGCGGAAGACTGGAGCCGGGTGTACAGCAATGTCCTGAGATCATTGGAGAATACAGCCCTGCTTATCAAAACCATGGACTCTTTGGGTCTGTACCGGAATGGAATTGAACGATATGATCCAAAACGTGCCATTCCGGATGATGTTGTTTTTAAATCGGCTCTGTATCACCTGATGATGCAGGCCCACTTCGCATATACTGCTCTGAATTTAAAAAAGACAAATGCGATTTTAAAGAGCTTGAAACAACTTGACTCCGCTTTCTATCTGAAGCACAAACTGAATCGTCTTCATTCAAAGGCAAGCGTACTGCCTGTTTCCCTGATCAGACTGGGCCGTCTTTTCACCAGGGGCTGAAAAGCTATTTGTTTTTATTCCGGTTGGCAAAATTAAGCTGATCGACTGTATCAATACTGAACCAGGTCTTGGGGTAGACGCCCGAACAATATACCTGCTCCAGCGCGATCAGTTTTTTCCAGACCACATTGAAGTCATCCTCACCCTGAATCAGGCTGTTTATTTTATGAGGATTGACTATCTGAATACCGGAACAATAGATATCTGTTTTTTTGTTCCTGTTCAGTTCTTTAATCAGTCCGGATTCCTGAAAAATATAATCGCCTTCGAGACCAGGCACTGTTTTGACCGGCACCACCATGCAGGCTGGCTCATTTTTATCGAAATAATCCTTGACCAGCAGATCGACATCCAGCTCAACGATATTATCGCAGGTGAGCACAAGCACCGGCTCATTGATATGCTTCATCAAAGTATTGAAAATCCACCAGGCGTTTCCTTTTCCATCGGTGTTAAAAACGGAAGAGATTCCATGCTCAATTACATGCTTTGCAAGAACTGCGCCTTTGTATCCAACGGTGATGTGAATACAGGGCACCACCTTTTTCAGCTTTTCAATGCTGTTGGCAATCAGGGTTGAGCCTTCATGCACAGCCATCGCCTTTGGAATATCGGCGGTAAGGGGCATCATACGCTGCCCACGGCCGGCTGCCATTATAAGTGCATGCTGTATCGTCTTCATTACTTTTCTTCTACCGGAGGGTTTAACAGAATTTTTCCGATCTCATCCACACTAAGCCGGTCGGTATTTGCGGAAGACAGGCCAACAGAAACCGGGTTCTTCACTTTTTCATTGAATGAAATCAGGTAATGCGTGATTCCGTCATAAACCACCTCTCTTGTATAAGGAAGCTCCAGTTCCCCGATCAGGTATTCATCATCCCTCTCCCCGGGACGGCCCTCAATCTTTTCGAATTTACCACCTTTCAGGTCGGTCCATACCTTTAGGATATCCTCGATCTTAGCTGCTTTCATCTTCCGGGAAAGCACTTTGCCCTGCACCTCATCAATGTGATTCAAAGAAGCAACAACGAGGTTGACAGCTTCGTCAACGGTAAAGAAAAAACGTCTCATTTCAGGCCCTGTGGTACCTATCACTCCTGTTTCTTCGTGCATCTTCTTCCAGATAGGAAGAACAGAGCCGGTAGACCAGGCGACATTCCCATATCTCACGCAGGTGAACTTTGTTGCCGTCTTCCCGTTCATGCAGCAAAATAAGCGCTCCATAATCGCTTTGCTCATTCCATATATATTCCTGACAGGAGGAGACGCCTTGTCAGTTGAAAC
>DASYGQ010000199.1:0-3707 GCA_035999585.1 Bacteroidia bacterium
TCTTTGTCAGAAATATATCCCATTATGCGCCGCCATGTCCACCGTTTGCGAAGGCATCGCAAAAGAATATGAGCGCAATTTCGGAGTAAAGTCGGTTGTCATCACCAACGCCACAGATTTTAAGGATTTGAAGCCTGTTGAGACAAAAGGCAATCTGATCCGGATGATTCATCACGGTGCAGCCATCGCCGAGCGGCACATCGATCTGATGATCAGTATGATGGATTTGCTCGACGAACGTTTCAGTCTTGATCTCATGCTAATTCCAACCCAACCGGAATACCTGGAGGAGATCAAAGAAATGATTAAAGACAAATCAAATATACGTTTGCTGCCACCCGTGGCTACGGAAGAAATATCCAGCTTTACGAATGGATACGATATCGGCCTGTTTTTACTGCCTCCGGTTAATTTCAATTATGAATATGCCCTTCCTAACAAATTATTTGAATTCATTCAGGCTCGGCTTGCGATTGCCATCGGCCCTTCTCCCGAAATGGCCCGTTTTGTGAAGACGTATGATCTGGGCGTCATAGCAGACGATTTTACACCTGAGGCTCTGGCAAAAAAGATCCAGGCTCTTGATAAGCCAGCCATCGCCCATTTCAAAGCCCAGGCCCACAAACATGCGCTGGAGCTTTCATCCGAGCGGAACAGGCAAAAAATAAAGGAAGTCGTCGAAGCGCTGCTATCCGGTAAAAAATAAACTCCTGTTTTCTTTACAAAGCGGAAACCGAAAAATCTCCTTAAATTGGCTTGAGTTTTCCTAAAATTATAAGTTTTTATGTGTGGCATTGCAGGCATAGTAAGTAATCAGCAAAAAGTAGCTCCGGAGCCACTGAAGCGAATGACCGATGTGATTTCCCACCGGGGGCCGGATGGGGAAGGACAGTGGATCAACTCCTCGGGAGGCACCGGCCTGGGTCACCGCCGTTTATCCATCATCGACCTGAGCGCTGACGGCGCTCAACCCATGCATTTTGGTGAGGGCAGATACACGATTACTTTCAACGGAGAAATCTACAATTACATCGAACTGAAAGATAAACTCCTGAAACAGGGTGTGAAATTCCGTTCTCAGTCGGATACTGAAGTGCTTATGGCTCTCTATGCACTCAAAAGAGAAAAATGCCTGGATGAACTAGACGGGATGTTTGCATTTGCGATTTGGGATGAACTGGAAAAAACGCTTTTCTGCGCCCGTGATCGTTTTGGAGAAAAGCCTTTTTATTACCACCACGAGCCCGGCAAGGTTTTTATATTCGGATCTGAAATTAAGCAGCTGTTTGCATCCGGTTTGCCCCGAAATGTGAATAACCGCATGGCTTTTAATTTCCTGAATAACCGATTCATGCTCTCCAATCCTTCTGTACGTTCTGAGACTTTTTTCGATGGAATTTCCAAGCTTGAGCCTGCCCATTATCTCTTGATTAGCGCCGACCTGAAGCTTACACACAAACGTTATTGGGATATTGACAGGAACAGTGAAAATAAGACTATTTCTTTCGATGATGCTGCCATACGTTTTCGGGAATTGTTTGAACGCTCCACGAAGCGCCGGCTTCGGGCGGACGTGCCAGTCGGATCTAGCCTTTCCGGAGGAATCGACAGTTCTACGATTGTGTGTCTGATTGATCAGATCAATCATGAAAACAAAATCAGCCAGAAAACATTTTCAGCACGTTTTAAAGATTTCGCCAAGGACGAAGGAAAATTCATGGAAGCTGTCATTTCCCGGACAAAGGCGGAAGCGCATTTCACATGGCCTGATGAGACAGGATTTGTCAATGATATCGATAAACTTATTTATCATCAGGATGAACCTTTTGCATCGGCAAGCATCTTCGCACAATGGTGTGTCATGAAGCTTGCCAAAGAAAACAATGTCACGGTACTGATCGACGGACAAGGTGCGGATGAAATGCTTGCCGGCTATCTGTATTATTTCCCCACATACCTGAAGCAGCTTTATAAGCAACAGTCACCCCTCTATCCGGAGGAACTGGATGTATATCGTTCGAGACATAATCCGGTTTTCCAGGAATTTCGGCCCGACACAAGCAGCGCGAATCAGAGCCTTTCAATTGCAACCCAAACAAAGCGTGCGCTTAAAAATGTTGTACGCCCTTTCTACAGGGCGGTCATTCCTGCACAAAGTACGATTCTCAGGAAAGCACATCCATTTCTTTCTCCAGAGTATACTACGGCTTTCAGCCCCAAAGATTTATACAACACGAATTTCGAAGGAAGCCTGAAGGACCAGCTTTACCTTAATACCTGTGTTAGCGGACTGGAAGATCTGCTCCGGTACGCTGACCGCAACTCCATGGCTTTTTCTCGAGAGGTCCGCCTTCCTTTTCTCGAAAAGGAAATGGTTGAATTTATTTTTTCTTTGCCTTCGGAGTATAAAATCAGCAAGGGCTGGACTAAAATTTTATTGAGAAAGGCATTTGAAGACATTATGCCCCCAGAAATAAGCTGGAGGGTGGATAAAATAGGATATGAACCCCCTCAGACCAAATGGATGGCTAATCCGGCTGTGGCCAGTATGGTTATTCAGGCCAAAGAAAAACTGGAAAAGGAACATGTGCTTAATCCTAACAGGGACAAGGGCCAGGATAATGACTGGTCACTTCTGATGGCTGGAAAAATGTTATTCTGATTTTGAAGAAGCTCCTCCTCATCAGCTACAGTAAACTGGATTCGGATCCCCGGGTTATCCGGCATTACGAAGCCCTCCGGAACGATTTTGAAGTGCATACTGCTGGACTAGGGCCTTTGGCTTCGGATCTTCCTTTTGAGTTGATGGAAGGAGAAAAAGCGGATTTTCGGTATAAGTTCCACCTCCGTTTCCCAATGGTAATCCGCAAATTTTTTTCAGTTCTTTTCCGAGCATTCGAAAGGTTGAAGAAACTATTTCCGGCGTCTTATTACGAAGCCCTGTATTGGTCGCCCGCCCGCCTTCGATTCGCTGAGAAAATGAGGCATGCTGGTTTCGACCTTGTACTTGCCAATGATATCGATACACTTCCTCTTGCATTGAAAATTGCCGGACAAAATGGAAAGGTTATTATTGATTCACATGAATATCATCCGCTTGAATTTGAAGACAATCCCGGATGGATGAAAGAATCAAAGCCTTTGGCGGACTATCTCTGTCGCAAGTACCTGCCTGAGGCTGATGCTATGTTTACCGTATGCGATGGCATCTGCGAAAAATTCAAAATTGAATTTGGTGTTAACCCCATTGTAATTTCAAACGCTACTTCCTATAATGAATTGCTTCCATCTGAGAACAGTTCTGGTGTCCGCCTCGTTCATCACGGGATTGCTATACGAGCAAGACAAATCGAGTTGATGGTCGACATGATGAAATTTTTGGATCAACGGTTTACATTGAATCTCTTATTAATGCCTGTTGACAAAATTTATTTTAAAGAGCTTGAGCAACTTGCTTCAGTGGATTCTAGAATACGTTTTGAGAATGTTGTTCCAACACATCAAATCCCGAGGGCAATTAATAAATATGATGTGGGTCTGTTTCTCTTACCCCCTGTCAATTTTAACTACAAACACGCTCTTCCAAATAAGTTTTTCGAATTCATTCAGGCACGCCTGGCAATTGCTGTGGGACCCTCTCCCGAAATGGCAAATCTGGTTCAAAAGCATGGTTTGGGAATTATTAGTGAGAATTTCAGCGCAAAGTC
>DASYGQ010000293.1:0-4844 GCA_035999585.1 Bacteroidia bacterium
CATCAGCGAGCGCAATATTCATCCCGGTGCATTTGTGGGTGGATCCGGTAAAAATGATTTACCCATGCTGCAGTTAAAAGAAGAAGGAAAACTGCGCCTTGTTGTGGCTGTCCCCGAAATATATGTGGGTGGACTTTCGGAAGGTCAGCTTGTGCATTTCCAGGTCAAAGCGTTTCCCTCCGACACTTTCACAGGCAAGATACAACGTATCTCAGGAAACCTGGATTTAAAAACCAGATCTGAAGCCATTGAAGTGGATGTGGAAAATAAAGATCACAGACTTCTCCCCGGCATGTACGCTGAAGTGGAAATGAATGTTGGACGCAAGCAAGAGGCTTTTGTAGTTCCGGTATCCTCCGTGTTTACAAATACCGAAGGTGTTTTTGTAATTCGAGCACGACAGGGAGTAGCAGAATGGGTGTCCGTGAAGAAAGGCAACCGGCAGCAGGAGCTTCAGGAAATATTCGGAAACTTGAAGGATGGAGACGAAATCATTGCCAAAGCGTCCGATCAGATACGTAACGGACAAAAAATTCAGGAATAAATTCAAAACGAAAATACAGGAGATGAACAGAATCAAAGAAGTTCTGCTGGATCAGGGACGCTCACAGTTGTGGCTGGCAGGGAAAACAGGAATCAGGTACACAATCATAACCAATTATTGTAATAACAGGACACAACCCAGCAAGCCGGTGTTTGACCGTATTGCCCGTATTCTGGATGTGCCTGTATCAAGTCTTCGTCAAGAATGACTTGGTCGGATCATGAGCTGAAGAGCAAGTTTGATGATAACCGAGGGGCTGACAGGTTTTTTCAGGAATTCATCAGCCCCGGCGCTGAGTGCAGCAATGGCTTTGAACTCATCCGAGTCGGCGGTAAGTACAATGATCCTGGAAAGATCGAGCTGGCTCTGATCGCGAATGTGTTTGCACATCAGAATGCCATCCATCTGGGGCATCCAGAGATCGGTAACAATAACATCGGGTATCATTTCTGAAGCAATACGATATCCCTCAAGGCCATTGGACGCGCTGACAACGCGAAAGCCTGATTTTCTGAAATTGTAAGAGAGCATTTCAATGATGTCTTCTTCGTCATCTACCAGGAGGACTGTTCTGCCTGGTTCGTCGGTTGTTATATTCATATTGCCAAAGCTAGGGTTGCCTTATTAAGACCTCATTAAGCAATTAAAAACAAGTAATTATGCTTTCAGGCAAATGGAGGAGAAGCGATTGTTATTAAATTTCAACAAAATAATTGATTACTTTCTTGCTTTTTTATTTTTTATTTGACATATTTGCTTGTCAATCCAAGTCATACGCTATTCATGATTAAGCACTGGAAACTGCTTTTTATATTTGCCTTCCTGCTTGGAATTGGTTTGTCATTCCAACATATCACGACGAACCGCGATGTTCATCAGTTTGTAATCAAACCTCTTGAATTCAGCCGTCCGGTTCTTACTGTTCAAAACAGAAATACTTCCTTTCCCTCAAAAATTACACCTGTATACCGCAAGTTCAGGCCTAAATCTTTGCATGTCAACTTTCATTTCCTCAGCAACGATTCTTACATGTTGCTTCCCGGGCGTTTTTCCGAATGCTTAGCCTGGAGCTATAACATCAATATCCGATCTTTTTCCAAGTTTTTTCATGGTTCACGGGCCCCACCCGTGATGTGCTGACTTGTTTCTTCTTCATCCCCATGTCCTGATTCTTTTCACGCACTCCTGTTCGGAGTGATTCGATGAGTTTTATTTAATGGCAAGGGGATTGACAGAACGCAATCTTTAGTTCCACGATAAAACAACATTGCATTATACGAATATGGAAATAGAAAAACTGGATACCATCTTATCACTCATGAATGAGCAGGAAGGTTACCGTATTGTCACACCAGAAATGGCGGAATCCTTTATTTCACCTCTTGAATACAGAAAATATTCTGCCAAACTTGTGCGCGATCGTTTTGCTGTGCTTCTTGATAAAGACAAAGGCTTTTTGCTTCTTACTCCCAAAGGGGCAAAACATATCAAATGTGGTGGTTATGGACGACACAGTGAATTGTTGACGAATGAAAAAAAGAGAAAAGAAAGAATCCTGCTCGTTTTTTCAGTTGCCATCATCATTGTATCCATTTGTCTGATGTTTATGAAAATTCACCTGTTCTTTCAGAACGTATAATTTCATTTCATCGGATTTGACCGGCTTTCTTTCATTCCTGAACCATTCGGGTGCAGACCATATCTGCTTCTGAATACATTTCTATTCGCTTTTCGATAGCACCCTCCCTTTTTTTGCTTTTCCCAATTTTATTAATTGAATGTTAAATGCGATTTAACATCTGGGCCATATTAGGTCCTTTAATTTACTGCAAAATAAATCGCATGACCAGACAAAAAATAAAAATCGTTCTCATTGATGAAGATTTGCGCATCCATGAATTTGTCCGGCAAAGCCTCCGATCGCTCAATTCGGAAATGCACTTTTTCACCTCCCCCAAGGAAGGGTTAGAGCGCTCCCGTCATCTTTCGCCCAACCTTGTCATCATGGACATTTTGAATTCGGAGATGGATGGGGTGGAAGTCTGTGCCGAATTCAGAAGCTCGGCGAGCCTCAAAGATACGCTCATTGCTTTTTTCACTACCCGGAATGAAGATTATTCACAGATCGCCGGCTTCAATGCCGGTGCGGATGATTATATCCTCAAGCCCTGCCGTCCTTTGATTTTCTATTCGCGGATCAGGGCACTGTTAAGGCGGTTTAAGCTGCGTACAGAGAATCCGGAGAGGTTCCATGGAATTGCAATCGACCGTGAAAGGTATATTGTGCGCAAAGGAAGTGAAGAAATTCTGCTGCCAAGAAAAGAGTTTGAACTGATGTCACTCCTCATTGGCGCCCCGCGTAAAGTTTTTACCCGAAAAGAGATTTACAGTGAAGTATGGGGCGGAGAAATGGATCTGAGCAACCGCACTATCGATGTCCATATCCGGAAGCTGAGGGAAAAGATCGGAGAGAATCACATCAAAACCGTTAAAGGAATCGGCTACCGCTTTGAGCGTTGAACGTTTTGCACCTTGTTTCTGCCTTTCCTGATTTATCCTACCTTTACACTGATCCATTGGAAAGGAGACCAAAACCCGTATTTGATGATTATGACAATGTAAAGACAATGTGAAATCATTAATATTAACTTAACTTCCTTTTAATCCAAAGCCCAAAGCCACCGGGTACATTTGCAAACAAAAGCTGAAATGGAAAACTCAGAACTTAAGATCCTGCTTGTTGATGATGAACCGGACATCATTGAATTTCTCAGTTATAATTTAAAGAAAGAAGGATATCAGGTTTTCACAGCCCTGAATGGCAAAGACGCTATTGTGCTAGCCAAAAAAGAGCTTCCTCAGCTGATCCTGCTTGATGTCATGATGCCCGAACTCGATGGCATTGAAGTCTGCCGCGAACTCCGCCAGGCCAAAGGCATGGAAAACACGGTTATTGCTTTTCTGACTGCCCGCAGTGAAGATTACTCTCATATTGCAGGTTTCGAAGCCGGCGCCGATGATTATATCAATAAACCTATCAAGCCACGTGTGCTCATCAGCCGGATCAAGGCGCTCCTCCGCCGCACACCCTCCGGCACCATGCACGATGATAAAATGGAATTAGGCGGGCTTCGGATAGACCGCGAAAGTTATCTCGTCATTCACAATGGCACAGAACTGAGCCTGCCTCGTAAAGAATTTGAACTCTTGTCCTTGCTCGCTTCCCGTCCGGGAAAAGTATTTGGCCGCGATGAGATCCTTGACAAAGTATGGGGCGGCGATGTGGTGGTGGGTGACAGAACCATTGATGTGCATATCCGCAAGCTCCGAGAAAAAATCGGGGACGATTACATACGCACCGTCAAGGGCGTAGGTTATAAGTTCGAATTCTAAGAGATGCGGCAACCCAGGATACTTGTTTTTATTTTAGCACTATTTACAACCGTGCTGCTGCAGGTACTCCTCCTTGCCTTTAATGTTGACACGCATTCTTTAGCCAACCTTACAGGTATTCTGACAGCCTGCTTTGGCCTTACTTTTCTTTTTTGCTGGCTGTTCATTGACTGGGCTATTTTTCGCAGAATACAATCTGTTCTCGAACAACTCCGCAAACTTAAAGATCCCGGCTATTTAAAGAAACAGGAGCAATCGTCGGACATGCTTGAAATCCTGAATCAGGAAGTACAGGACTGGGCCGCCGAACGCAAAGAGGAGATTGACCGGCTCAACCGGCTTGAAATGTACCGCAAAGAATATCTTGGCAATGTCTCGCACGAACTGAAAACACCCATCTTCAGCATTCAGGGTTATATTCTCACCCTTCTCGAAGGTGGCCTTGAAGACCCAGGGATAAATCGCGATTATCTGCAGCGCGCCGAACGAAGCGTCGACCGGATGATTGCCATCGTGGAAGATCTGCAAGCCATTACACAGCTTGAAACTGGCGAGCTGGAGCTGGACATCGACCGGTTTGAGCTTGTTTCCCTCGCTCAAGATGTCATCGAAGCGGAAGATATGCGCGCAAAAGCCAACAAAATTCATTTTGAAATCATCAATGATATTAACCAGTCGGTTTATGTAATGGGCGATCGATTCCGTATCAGACAGGTTCTGGTAAACCTTGTCGTGAATTCTGTCCGTTACGGACGCGAGAACGGTGAAACAAAAATCAAAATCTACGATGCAGGAGATAAGATCATAGTGGAAGTGGCGGACAATGGAATTGGTATTTCCAAAGGACATCTGCCACGTGTATTCGAACGCTTTTACAGAGTAGACAAAAGCCGCTCCAGGGCACAAG
>DASYGQ010000357.1:0-10604 GCA_035999585.1 Bacteroidia bacterium
ATCCGGATATTTCCGGCATCGCACTGATCAATCATGATGTTCATACCCAGCTCTTCCTCTTCAGCCAGATCCTTTTTCATTTTGCTTGCTTCCGGTGCAGTGCTGTCTTCCGCCATGGTCATGGCAAGACCCGGAATGTGCATTTCTTTTACGAGGGTAATCTCCTTTACCTGGAAAGACTTCGCAAGGTATAAGGCGGTATTGATGGTATGAACACTTTTGGGACTATCGGCCGCATTGACCACAAAGCGTTTCACTTTGTGCGGTTCTTCGGAAGGATTGGTGATGAGCAGCACCGAACATTTGGCGCGTCTGCTGATTTTGCGGGCAACTGAGCCCACATAAAACTTAAGCAGGTTTTCTTTGCGCAAGGCACCGATGATAAGAAGGTCCACAACGTTCAGTTTGCAAAGCCGGAGAATGGTATCCACAGGTTCGCCATCCATCCAGTTGATGCGGCACTTTTTCTCGTCAATCCCCAGTTTGTTGATAAGCTTATCCAGCCGGATTTCTTTTTCCTCGGTTTTGGCGCCTACATGAATGAGAAGTAAGGAGGCGTGCAGTGTATCGGTGATCCTTTTGGCTTCCGAAAGCAGGCCTTCCAGCGTTGGTGAAAAACTAATGGCTACGGCAATGGTTTCAAAGGGAAACGAGGGGCGGCCTTTTAATTTACTGAGGTCAAATGGTTCCATAGCAGGCGTTGATCGCTATAAAGATATGATTTTCATCGTTCACCGCCGGGCCTGTGACGCACAGAACCGGAATTCTGACAGCAGGGGTTGCAGAACGGGTAAATAATCCGCAAATTTGCCGCGTCATTCATTTTCACCTCTCAATCCCGGCTCCGCGTTTCTGCGTAGATAGGATTAACACATATCAAAAATGCCTATACTGATCTTTTTTCTTTGCCATTGGTTCATATCCCTGTTTTTCCAGACCTTTTTTCTGCACCGGTATGCTTCGCATAAAATGTTCACCATGAGCAAGGGCTGGGAACGTTTTTTCTATTTCATGACCTTTATCACACAGGGAACATCATTCCTGAATCCCAGGGCTTATGCCATCATGCACCGGATGCACCATGCTTACAGCGATACTGAAAAGGATCCGCATTCCCCGCACTTCTTCAAGGATGTTTGGGGAATGACCATGAAAACCAAAGACATCTATGTGGCCTATGCCCAGTTCAAGATTGAACCTGAGCCTGCTTTCCGTGGCGATTACCCGGAATGGCCGCTGATGGATAAAATCAGCGATTCCTGGATCACCCGCATTGCCTTTGCCATTGCCTATACCCTCTTTTACATTCATTTTGCCACGCATTGGTGGATGTTCCTCCTGCTTCCGATTCACTGGTTCATGAGCCCTGTACACGGAGCCATTGTCAACTGGTGCGGACACAAATACGGCTATCGTAATTTCGAGAACGACGACCACAGCAAGAACACCCTGCCGCTCGACTTTCTCATGCTGGGGGAACTGTTCCAGAATAATCACCACAAGAGTCCCAATAGCCCTAATTTTGCCAAGAGACGTTTTGAATTCGATCCGAGCTATCCGTTCATTAAAATTCTTCACTGGACACGGATCATTAAACTGAGAAAAGTTTCCTGAAACCTGCAGCATGGATACAGATGTGCTTCTTCCAATGATCCTGATCTCGTTGGGGGCCTGCTGTCTCATTATGGCGGTCGTCTGGATCTGGGCTTACCGTATTTCAAATGCGGGTGTTGTCGATATCTTCTGGGCATTCAATTTCCCTGTCATCGCTGTCATCCTGTTTCTTTTCGGTGAAGCTTCCGATATCCGGAGGGTTCTTATCTGTTCGATGGTGATGATATGGGGTTGCCGGCTTGGCTTTTATCTGATGGCCAGGGTGGGTGCTCATCTCAATGAAGAGGAAGGCCGTTACAAGCAATTGCGTGCGGAGTGGGCCCCGAACGCCAATGCCAAATTCTTCGGCTTTTTCCAGATGCAGGCCGTATCCAATGTATTTCTCGCCATTCCTTTTTTCATCATTTGCATGAACAAAGACCCTCAGCTTCACCTGACCGAATACATAGGCACTTTGTTGTGGAGTCTTTCTCTTCTCGGAGAAGCTGTCGCCGACTCTCAGCTCAGCCGGTTCAAACGCAAATTGGAAAACAAAAAGAAAGTCTGTGACGTCGGCCTCTGGAACTATTCCCGCCATCCCAATTACTTCTTCGAATGGATGATCTGGATATCCTATTTCGTTTTTGCGCTCAGCTCACCCTGGGGCTGGATTGCTGTTGTTTGTCCCCTTACCATTTTATTCCTCCTTTTTAAAGTAACCGGCATTCCGCTTACCGAAGAGCAAAGCCTCCGGTCAAGGGGCGATGCTTACCGCGAGTACCAGCGGAAAACAAGCGCGTTTGTGCCCTGGTTCAGAAAAGCCTGATCAGCTGATTTCTTAATTTATTTCCCTTCTGCCCGTCTGCCGGAAATCCATACATTTGAAACTTTCGTAAATCCCAATACACAAATGTTTATTCAGGATAAAGATTCGCAGCGATATGTGGTATGATCCTCTTTTAGAAAAAAACAAAATACCGGATTTTCTGATCCGCAAAAAGATACGGAGCCTGCTTGCTCAGCGGCTGCGCGATGAAGATAAAGGAAATGTCGTAGATAATCAGGTACGGCTCATGGCCCTTATAGCAAGCCTCAAGACGGAAAATATTGCCATTGAGACAAAAGCAGCGAATGAGCAGCATTACGAAGTGCCCACTGCCTTTTATCGCTATTGCCTCGGCAAGCACCTCAAGTATTCCAGTGCTTACTGGAAACCGGAAACCACAGACCTCAATACCGCCGAAAAAGACATGCTGGAGCTTACCTGTCAAAGGGCCGAACTGACCGAAGGACAGGATGTACTGGAACTCGGCTGCGGATGGGGCTCTCTTTCCCTGTTTATGGCAGCCCGCTATCCCAAAAGCCGCTTTACGGTGCTGTCGAACTCAGGGACACAAAAATTACACATCGATGAGCAGGCCGGAGAAAGAGGAATATCCAATCTGAAAGTGATCACGAGCGACATCAATGTATTCAGTCTGGATGAAAAATTCGACCGCGTGGTTTCCGTTGAAATGTTCGAACACATGCGCAATTACGAAAAGCTCCTCGGTAAGGTGAATGTATTTCTGAAAGACGGAGGCAAGCTCTTCGTTCATATTTTCACGCATGTGAGGCTTGCCTACAAATTCGATGTGGTGGATGAAAGCGACTGGATGAGCAAATATTTCTTCAGCGGCGGCATCATGCCAAGCGATCATTTGCTTCTTTATTTCAATGAGCATTTTGCCATCGAACAGCACTGGAGGCTGAATGGCATGCATTACAGCAAAACATCCGAAGCGTGGCTGGACAACATGGATGCCCATCAGGCGGAGATCATGCCTGTCTTTGAAACGACTTACGGGAAAGATCATGCGTTGAAATGGTGGGTCTATTGGAGGATTTTTTTCATGGCCTGCGCCGAGCTCTGGGGATATAACAAAGGAGAAGAGTGGATTGTCAGCCATTATCTTTTCCGTAAAAAATAATAAACGCGCTTACCCAATATCATTCATGCTTTCCAACAAAAACAATGTGATTGCCCTTACCGTCTCGCTGCTGCTGTTATTCATCTCTCTCCTTGCGGTTTTTCATGCGCCAACCTATCTGCTGTGGAAGCTGACGGTGGCTGTCACCGAGTTTCCGCATGCGTTCATGGCTGCCGCACTGCTGTGTTTGATTATTCCCAGAACAGGAACCACGCAGGCGATTGTGTCATACAGCATCAATGCCATAGCCTTGCTCCTGTTCTGCACGCCGCTTCTCCGTGCACAAAGTATTATCTCTGATCTGCCTGCCGAACTGAATACGGCTTTCATCCATCAGCAAAGCAAAGAATCGCCTTATGGTTTTCTGAAAATGCTTCAGGGTAATTCTTTTGCCGAAATGCCTTTTCATACCCTCGTTTACGGGCAGAGACCGCAGAAAGATCTGACCCTTGATTTTTACGCTCCTTCCAGGCCTTCCCGCAAGCCCTGCATTGTGGTGATTCATGGCGGCTCCTGGTCTTCCGGAGACAGCCGGCAGTTGCCTGCACTGAACAGCTATCTTGCCGGCAAAGGTTATCCTGTTGCGGCTATCAATTACAGCCTTGCACCCGGAGCGATTTATCCTGCCCAGGTTCAGGATACCCGGAAAGCTCTTGAATACCTGAAGGCCCATGCAAAAGAGCTTCAGATCGATGCCGATGATTTTGTTTTGCTCGGCCGTTCTGCAGGGGGACAAATTGCCCTCACCGCAGCCTATACGTTTGGTGACCCTGCCATCAAAGGAGTCATTGCCTATTACGCACCCGCCGATATGATATGGGGTTATTCCGTACCCGGCAACCCGCTCATCATGGATTCACGCAAGGTGATGGAAGATTATCTGGGCGGAACCTACGAACAGGCGAAAAGTAATTTCTACGACAGCTCTCCCATTGAATTTGCCGGTGCTGGCTCCCCTCCTACGCTTCTCATTCATGGAAGACGGGATGAGCTGGTGGCCTGGGAGCACAGCCGGAGACTCAATGAAAAGCTGAAAGCGAACGGTGTCCCTCATTTTCTGCTTACCCTGCCCTGGGCTACCCATGGCTGTGACTTCAACCTGAGCGGGCCCAGCGGCCAGCTCAGCACTTATGCCGTCGAAGCCTTCCTGAACAATCTGCAAAAATCATAACATGGAAAAACTAGCCATCATCGGTAGCGGAATTGCAGGCATGGGATGCGCTCATTTTCTGCACAAAAAATACGATATCACCGTGCTGGAGCAGGATGACTACATCGGAGGGCATACCAATACCATATCGGTTGATGAAGAGGGATCGAACGTTTATTTCGACACAGGCTTTATGGTTTTCAATTACCAGACCTATCCCCGCCTTTGCAAACTCTTTGAAACACTGCATGCGCCGGTCAAAAAAACCGACATGTCATTCAGTGTGCAACATGTGGCAAGTGGTCTCGAATACAACGGTTCGGGCTTAAATGGCCTTTTCGCCCAGCGAAAAAATTTACTGAACATCCCTTTCATACGGATGCTGAAAGAGATAGACCGCTTCAACAAAGAGAGCGTGTTCATACTGGATGATCCGGAGTACGCTGAATATTCACTTGCACAATACATTCGGAAAGCCGGCTTTGGAGAGGATATGCTATGGAAATATCTCATTCCGATGAGCTCCGCGGTATGGTCCACCCCGATGGAAGAGATGCTGGACTTCCCGGTCGTATCTCTGGTGCGTTTCTTTCAGAACCATGGCTTCCTGGGCCTGAATACCCAGCATCAGTGGTATACGCTGGAAAACGGAAGCCGAAGCTATCGTGAACTGCTCATTCAGCCCTACAGGGATCGTATCCTGACGAACAGTGGCGTGGACAAAGTCAGCACCGAGAATGGCAAAGCACTTGTTCATCTGCGCAACGGCTCCGGTCAGGTGTATGACAAAGTCATTTTCGCTTCCCATGCCGATCAGACATTGAATATGCTGGCTCAGCCAACTGATGAAGAACAGAACCTCCTGAAGCACTTCAAGTATCAGAAAAACATAGCCACCGTTCATACCGATGAAGCCGTGATGCCCCGTACACGCCGGGCCTGGGCCAGCTGGAATTACCGGATTGATCAGCAGGGCCAAAAGCTCCTACCCAGCACCGTGTATTGGATGAACAGTTTGCAGGGTGTATCCCGGAAAAAGAATTACTTTGTATCCATTGGAAATCCCGGAATCGTCAGCGAAGAAAAAATAATCCGCAGTATCGAATACGAACATCCTCTTTTTGATGTTCCGGCCATGAAAGCGCAAAGAGAACTGCCGCGGCTCAATGAAAAAGGACCTTTGTATTTTTGCGGCAGTTATTTCAAATACGGTTTTCACGAAGATGCTTTTGCTTCGGCCGAAACCCTTAGCCTGACTTTATAAATGATGAACAGCTGTTTATACAAAGCACAGGTCATGCACCACAGGCTGGAGCCGAAAAAGCACAGCTTTCATTACAACGTGTTTATGTTTTATCTGGATCTGGATGAAATACCCGTACTGGCTGAGAAGTTTCGTTTTATGGGACATAACCGCTTCAATCTTTTCAATTTCAAAGACAGTGAACACCTGGAGCTTCCCCGCGAAAATCCGGAAAAAGGAAAGAGCACCAAAGAGCATTTGCTGCGATACCTGGCGGAAAACGGACTGCCGGAAAAACCCGCAAAGATCATGCTTCTCACCAACCTCAATACGCTGGGGTATAATTTCAACCCTGTTTCTTTTTTCTTTTGTTTCAATGCGCAAAATCAGCCTTTGTGTGCTGTGGCAGAAGTAAGCAATACGTTCCGCGAAATGAAACCCTATCTGATACCCGCGGATAAACCCGACACCAATCATTTTCACCTGAATACCACCAAGTATTTTTACGTTTCGCCTTTTTTCGAACACGATGCACAGTTTGACTTCAATCTGGATGTTCCGGGCGATAAGCTCAATATCCGCATCAACAATCTGAAAGATGGAAAGAAAATATTCATCAGCACGCTTACAGGCAAAAAGGAACCATTGAGCGACGGAAATTTACTGCGGTATTTCTTTTCGTTCCCGCTCATTACCATACGCATCATCACACTCATTCACTGGAATGCAATGAAACTCTGGATCAAGAAAGTTCCTTACCGCAAAAAGGATGAACGGCCGGATCTTCAGCAAGGTGTATTCAAAGCTTATAAGGATTAGAACAACCCTTTTTAGGTTTAAAATTGAAATATCAGATGCCGGCAATCCGGATTATTCTCAAATTCGTATTTTCGTACAAACACTCTCCTTGATGGACGCGATTGCACAACACTATTCCAGTGGTTTTTATGAACGCACAATTCTGAATCTGTTGCGTCAAATGCCTTATGGCCATTTAAACCTGACCCTGCCTGACGGAAGCTGTGTAAGGATCGGTGATGGTTCCGGTGATGCAATGGCCGATATCACGATCAGGGATCCGGAATTCTTCCGGCATGCTTTTCTTTATGGCGACATCGGGTTTGGAGAGGCTTATACCGAAGGTCTTTGGGAAACCACGAATATCACCCAGGTGATCAGATGGTTCCTTCTGAACATCGAGCATGCACCCAGTGTCTCAGGAAGCCGTGGCAAAACCGTTTTGCTGAATGCCTTTCGTTTTTTCAATAAAATATATCACAGAAGCCGTTCGAACAGCCTGACCGGTTCACGGAAAAATATTTCGGAGCATTACGACCTGCACAATGATTTTTTTGCACTCTTTCTGGATCCTTCCATGACCTATTCCGCAGCTTATTTCAAGACACAGGAATTATCGCTTCAGGATGCCCAGATGGCTAAATATGACCGTTTGTGCAGACAGCTGAAGTTGCAGCCCGGAGATCATGTTCTGGAAATCGGCAGCGGATGGGGTGGCAATGCCATCTATATGGCCCGTAATTTCGGTTGCAGGGTGACCAGCATCACGCTTTCCGAGGAACAACTCAAGCTTGCCCGTGAACGCGTGAAAGCGGAAGGCCTTTCCGACCGTATTCAGATCGAATTAACAGATTACAGGGAAGTCAAAGGCACATTCGACAAAATTGTTTCCATTGAAATGCTTGAGGCCGTTGGCCATGAATTCCTTGATATTTATTTCAAGAGATGCCATGAGCTCCTGAAAAAAGGAGGCTTGCTGGCCCTTCAGGTAATCACATGCCCCGATTCGCGTTACGACAGCCTTCGCAGGGGAGTTGACTGGATCCAGAAACACATCTTTCCGGGAACCCTGCTCCCTTCTGTGGCTGCCATCAACAAAGCCGTCAATAATACGGGCGACCTGAGCCTGGTGGACCTCAAAGACATCGGACTTCATTATGCCAGAACCCTGTCAGCCTGGCATGAGACTTTCAACAAAAAGCTTGATTCCGTCATGGATCTTGGGTTTGATGAACGCTTTATCCGCAAATGGAACTATTATTTCTGCTATTGTGAAGCAGCCTTTATGATGCGCAATATCAATGTCATGCAGATGGTTTATTCCAGACCCAACAACACCTCCCGCTAAGCGTTTCCTTGTCCTGATTTCAAAGCCTGTTCGGCCTTAAAAAGACCTGTTTTGACAGGTCAAATCTCCTTTTCCACGAATCGGCACGCCTGTGCCGTCCAATTGAGTCCATATTTACAATCTACAAGGAGCTTTATTTCGTTTTTGAAGCAAAGACTCCCGTAAAGAATGGTCCCGGCTGTTAAAAGATGTTAATACACGCCAGATCTAAAATATTGGAATGCTTTATGCGTTTCCATATATATCAATCACATCAGAAGATTCACATTATTAAAATAAAAAAATATGAAAAAGGAAATCAAAAAAGAAGTAAAAGAAGTAAAAAAAGAGAACAAAGGAATTGTTAAACAACTGGGAGAGCAAATCAAGCTGCAGCTGGATTACCGGACTATGATCGTCCTCCGCAGCAAGGACGCCCTGGCCATGTGGATGAGCAAATACCCGGATGCGAAAGTCATTGCTTAAACAATGCCTTCTGCTTCCTGACACTATACAGAGTACAAAAAAGACCGCACAGGAAGCGGCCTTTTTTTTGTCATATATCCAATCTGTTCCTCATTGCACCTTATCATCGAGTGCATCCATCTTCGCCTCCGTCCACTGCCCGCTCGTGGCATACACCACTTTCCCGTCTTTGTCCAGCAGAAATATATACGGCGTGTCCTTCTCAACAATTTTCAGCTCTTCCTTATAGGAAGTGATCTCCCCTTTGTAAAAGATGACATGAGGCTGTAAGTCTTTCTGCGTCGTCGACTTCATTTGTTTTTTGCTCTTCTCATAAAAAGGCATGCTGCTGCCGCTGAACATCGGAATGAAAAACACATTGATGTCTTCCGCTCCGTCGAGCAATCCGCTTTTTGCAATGTATTTCTGATAAATCGGGTCCATCCAGGTCTGCAGATCCTGCTCGGCATCCGTCGAATGAGCCATTCCCACCAGGGTGAATTTTCCTTTGGCATCGGCAGGCATGTTGATGGCTTTACCATCCAATGTTTCACCTGCCAGAACCGGAAATGTTTTCCCTATCTGGGCATAACCTGAAAGAGATAAAAGAACAAGCGCTGAAGCAAATACGTTTTTCATAGGGCTGTTTAGTTTTTATTTAAAGCAGACAACAGCATGCAAGTACAATGCCGGTTTTTTACGGGAAATGAATATGAAAGTATGAAGCTACTATTTTTTGGCTAAAAGAACAGCATAAATCCACCAAATATATTTTTGCAATAATTCGGTGCTCAAGACCATTTCTTGATATTTTTATGACCAATTAAAATGCTCACGAATGCACAAATTTTACCTATTAACACTTATATTATCCTGTTCAGCAGTGTCTTCCTTTTCCCAGAAAAAAGAAGAAAAAAAGAAATGGGACGTATCCAATCCGCCCGGAACTTATAAAGACATAGAGTTCACAACTCAGGAAGGAACCTGGATGGATCTGGATGTCAGTCCCGATGGCAAAACGATTGTCTTTGATCTGCTGGGCGATATATACAGCCTTCCGATAACCGGCGGAGAAGCCAAATCTTTACGTACCGGTGTCCCCTCCGAAGTGCAGCCCCGGTTCAGTACCGATGGCAAAAAGATTTCATTCACCAGCGATGCCGGTGGCGGTGATAATATATGGACCATGAATACCGATGGCAGCCAGGCACACCAGATCACCAAAGAAAGCTTCCGTCTGCTGAACAATGCTGTCTGGATGCCGGGTGATCAATATCTCATTGCCCGCAAGCATTATACCGGCACACGCTCCCTGGGAGCCGGTGAGCTCTGGATGTATCATATTTCAGGCGGGGAAGGCACACGACTGACCAAACGAAAGAATGACCAGCAGGATCTCGGAGAGCCCTGCATCTCACCCGATGGCAAATACGTCTATTACAGTGAAGATATTTCTCCCGGACCCGTTTTCCGCTATAACAAAGATCCGAACGGAGAGATCTACGCGATCAAACGTTACAGTCTGGAATCGGGAGAAACTGAAAATGTGACAGGAGGCAATGGAGGTGCTGTTCGGCCACAGCTTTCCCGCGACGGCAAAATGCTGGCCTTTGTCAAACGTGTGAGGGAAAAATCGGTTTTGTATGTGCAGAACCTTTCCACAGGCGAAGCCTGGCCGGTCTATGATGAGCTCAGTAAAGACCAGCAGGAAACCTGGGCGATCTTCGGCGTCTATTCCAATTTCAACTGGATGCCCGACGGCAAATCCATCATCATCTGGGCCAAAGGGAAATTACTCCGCATCGATGTGACCGGCGGCACTTCACAGAATATTCCCTTTACGGTGCATGTGAAACAACGTATTTACGATGCGCTGCATTTCGAGCAGGAGGTGGCCCCTGCACAGTTCACCGCTAAAATGATCCGTCAGGCCATCACCTCACCCGACGAGAAAACCCTTGTCTTCAATGCCGCCGGCTTCCTTTGGAAGAAATCCCTGCCTGCAGGTGTGCCTGAAAGAATCAGCAGCGGAACCGATTTCGAATACGAACCTTTCTT
>DASYGQ010000388.1:0-13589 GCA_035999585.1 Bacteroidia bacterium
CATTCTGCTGTTATTTAAGCTTTACAATCTTTTGCATTTTCTGACCCGGCTGGGAATCCAGACTCCAACCGATTAGAATGTGTACATGCGAGTAGTTGTGTACAAAAATTGCGGATACCTATTAAATAACAATAGTGCACATCCTTATTAAATAACGTACCCTTTTATAGGATGAAAATAAAACAGAAACAGGGTCATTTTGGGTATTTCAGAATAAAGAAAAAGCAAAAAAGGTGTATTTTTGTTTCATATCAGATATCCATGTTGAAATTCAAAGCCCTGCTGGCTCTGCTTGCTTGTTCAGGCACGATATATTCACAAACGTATTTTATCACTGCTGTAGCCGGCAACGGACAGTTCGGCGGCTCTGGCAATGGAGGCCAGGCTACTGCAGCTACTTTTGGAAATGTGAATTGCGCGGTCGTGGATGCCAGCGGTAATATCTATATTACAGATGGTTATTACAATGTCATTCGTAAAGTGGATGGATCTACCGGAATCATCAGTACCATTGCCGGCACTACTGTCATGGGCTTTAGTGGCGACGGAGGACCGGCCACCAGTGCGCAGCTGAATACCCCCAGCTTTATGGCATTGGATGCCAATAACGATCTGTATTTTTCCGACAGCAATAACGGCCGGGTGCGGGTCATCAATTTAACATCCGGCACGATCAGCACAGTTGCCGGCAACGGAGGACCTCACAGCGGCGATAACATCTCTGCTACTTCCGCCGGTTTATCAAACCCGCGAGGACTAGCCATCAATGCTGCAGGCGATTTATTTATCGCTGAAAGCGGTAACGGGCAGATCCGAAAAGTAAGCGGTGGTACGATCAGCACCATTGTCGGAAACGGGAACCTGGGATATTCCGGTGACGGTGGTCCCGCCTTGTCGGCTGCTCTCAACGCACCCATGGGAATCGCTTTCTCGGGGAGCGACTTATACATCTGCGATGCAGGAAACAACCGCGTTCGTTACATCGATCACAACAGCAATAACATCAGTACGGCTGCCGGCAGCTTTAACTATGGCTACGGAGGCGATGGCGGGGCAGCCACATCTGCCTACCTCTACAATCCAATGGGAATCTGTTTCAATTCATCGGGCTTCTACATTGCCGATTGCGGCAATAACCGCATCCGTAAAGTAAGCGGTGGCATTATCAGCACCATTGCCGGGAATGGAACGGCGGGACTGACAGGAAACGGTGGGGCTGCACTGAGTGCAGAGCTCAATGCCCCGCATTCCATCTGTGCCGATCCCTCGTCCTCCGCCCTCTATATAGGTGATTACAGCAATTATGAAGTGCGTAAATTATGTGTGGCACCTGTTATCAGCAGCCAGCCTGTGGCAGCCTCCGTATGCAGCGGCAGTAATACCAGCTTTTCGGTTACAGCCTCTTCCTCCCCCGCACCTTCTTATCAATGGCAGGTAAATTCGGGAAGCGGCTTTACCAATATCAGTAATGCAGGCGTGTATACCGGAGCAACCTCATCCAGCCTGAGTATCACAGGTGCCACCCTTTCGATGAGTGGCTATACATACCAGTGCCTCCTTGCATCAGGATCCTGTGTGAATGAAGCAACCAATGCTGTTGCATTGACCGTTCATCCTTTACCTGCCATTAATGTAAACTCCGCCACCGTCTGCAAAGGAAAGAATGCAACTTTAACCGCCAGCGGTGCTGTAACCTATAGCTGGAGTAACGGTGCCAGCAGCGCCAGCATCACTCCTTCCCCGACAACAACCACTACATATACCGTTACGGGTACGGATGCAAACAATTGCGTGAACTCAAATACAGCAACGGTAACAGTACATACGCCATCCGTCCCGCAGATATGTCTTGTTACTTCCGACAGCCTTTCCAAGGTCAATATTGTGGTATGGGACAAAACCCTGGATGCCGATGCCGACAGTTTTTTGATTTACCGGGAAGTATCGACGGGCACTTATAAACGCATTGGTGCCCAGCCCAAGGCTTCACTGAGTCAGTTTATCGATACCGTCAGAAGCATAGGCCCTGCCAACGGAGATCCGAATATTTCCACATACCGGTATAAAATTTCAATTCTGGATACGTGCGGAAACGAAAGCGCGATGAGTCCTTACCACAACACCGTTTATTTCACGGATAACCACAACGGATCCTTCAGCTGGAACACCTATAATGTGGAAGGTATGACCAATACACCGGTGACAACGTTCGATCTCATCCGGGATGATAACAATACCGGAGTATGGCACGTCGTGGCTTCCTCAGCCGGCACGGCCAATCTGCTGACGGATCCCAACTGGTCGGCCTATCAGAACACCGCCAACTGGCGTGTGAATGCCAATGGTTTCAACTGTGTACCCACTATGCTTTATGGCAGTCACGGAATGATGCAAAAGCCCGTCATCAAGGCAGCCAGCAATACGCGCAACAATCGAATTTTGACCACCGGCATTCGGGATAATCAAATCATCACACTTTCGGTTTACCCCAACCCTGCCGATAACCAGCTAACTGTTTCTCTGAATGCTTTTCCGGCAGATATTCAACTGTATGACGTGAGCGGAAGAATTCTTCTTCAAACTAAAACATACACTGAAAGCACACAGCTTGACATCAGCTCCTGCTCTTCAGGAATTTATTTTTTGAAAGTAATGATTGCCGGCCACCCTGACCGTTTCTTCCAGGTGATTAAAAACTAAACCACCTGGCTATGCAATTTTGCCATCCGGTTAGTTTGCTCAAAGGCATCCGGCTTTTTTTGCTTGTCTTCTTTCTTTCCTTTCAAAGCTGGGGCAAGGACAGGCAGCTTGATTCCCTGCAACTCCTTTTGAAGAAAACGACGGTGGACAGTAATAAGTCCAATATCCTCAATCAGCTTAGCCGCACCTATTACCTGAACTCCGACTATGAAAAGGCAAAGGAGTATGGGCTACAGGCAAAAGCTGTATCTGAAAAAGCCGGCTTCCGGAGAGGACTGGCACTGGCTGATAAAAATATCGGAAATGTTTACCTCGATCAGAATGACTACCCACATGCGCTCGAATTCCAGCTCAATGCCCTGCAGGTATGGAAAGAGATAAACGACCGATGGGGCATTGCCAATTCCACCACCAACGTTGGCAATGTGTATTCTGCGCTGTCAGATTATAAAAAAGCCATTGAGTTTTATCTCCAGGCTCAGAAAATATACGAGGAGCTTCACAAAACCAATACGGTGCAGTATGTCAATACACTCTACAATCTGGCAACGGCATATAAGGGAATGGAAAATTACAAACAGGCTCTGGAAGTGTATCAGAGGTCCCTCGAACTTTATCAAAAACTGGGTGATGAAGGTGGTGTTTCCATTGCCCTTCTGGAAATCGGCAGCATATTCAAAGATTCCCACCTGTTTGAGGATTTTTCAAAAGCGCTGAAATATTATTTCCAGGCACTTCCTCTTTTTGAAAAAGCAAATGATGTCAATAACCTCGCGCTGCTGTATTTCAATATTGGTGCTATATACAGGGCACAGGAGAATTATCAGAAAGCCAAACTCTATACTGAAAAAAGCCTGCGGATTGCTCAGGACAATGGGCTGCTGAAACATATTTTCGAAGCCGAGTCGCTCTTGAATGTCATTTATGAAGACCTGCATGATTACCGGAAAGCCCTCATGCACTACAAGAATTTTGTTCAGTTAAAAGACAGTACACTGAATGAGGAAAGCATGAAACAGGTTTCGGGGCTCGAATTCAAGATCAAGGAAAACGAGATCCGCCTGGAGCATCAGAAAGAACAAATACGTGCAGAAGCTGAACTACGGCATCAGAAAACGATACGGTATGCTTTCACCATCGGTTTCGGCCTGGTGCTGATACTGGCATTCGTGATCCTCTGGAGCCTCCGCCAGACACGCATCAAAAATAAAATCATTGAGCAACAGAAGGCAGAAGTGGAAACACAACATCAGCTCATCGAACACAAACAAAAAGAGATCCTCGACTCCATCACGTATGCAAGGCGTATACAGCATGCATTGCTGGCATCTGAAAATCTGCTGAATGAAAACCTGTCGGACTACTTTGTGCTCTTCAAGCCCAAAGACATTGTAAGCGGTGATTTTTACTGGGCTTCCAGACACAATGAACTGTTTTACATCATCGCTGCCGACTCTACCGGTCATGGTGTGCCCGGCGCGTTTATGAGCCTTCTCAACATCTCATTTCTGAACGATGCCCTTGCTGAAAAGCAAATCAAAGAGCCCAATCAAATACTCAACCATGTCAGGGAAAATCTGATCCGATCTCTTAAAGATGACGGATCAGCGGAAGGCGGACAGGATGGCATGGATTGCGTGCTTTGTTCATTTGACTTCTCCGGACTCACGCTCGACTATGCCGCCGCCAACAACAGCTTTTATATCCTTCGTAACAGGGAGCTGATTGTTTGCAAAGCCGATAAAATGCCCGTTGGAAAATCGCCTAAAGATGGTGTATCCTTCGAAGTGCGCCGTGTGGATCTTCAGAAAGGTGACATCGTATATATCTTCACGGACGGCCTGCCTGATCAGTTCGGCGGCCCCAAAGGGAAAAAATTAAAGTACAAGCCCTTTGAAGAAAAGCTCATTGAGATTTGCGGTCTTCCTATGCCTGAACAAAAACCTTTGCTGGATAAAATGTTTGAAGACTGGCGCGGAGAGTACGAACAGGTGGATGATGTGCTGGTGATCGGTGTAAAGATCTGAACGAAATGCCCTTAAAAAATTGAAAGCCGTCCTTCTGAACGATTCCTCGCGACTCACTCTCACACTCAAACTCACGCAATCTCCAGCCGGAGAGTGAGTGTGAAGTGCGTTTGCGAGTGAGGAGAGGAATAATTTGGATTGGGCTTTCTGATATTTTTCACATTGGATCATCATCCCTTTGTGTATGAAATAAAAAACACACTATTCAGTACATTCTTATTCCCGTCATGTCAGCAAACTCAGTTAGGCCGATATTCCTTTGACCCCTTCATTTTTTTTCAATACCTTCAGGCTTCCAAAAAAACGAAACGCCACATGAAACAACTTATCACAGGGCTCACCCTTCTCTTCTTTGCTTGTTCCGTTCAGGCCCAGAACTGGAAAGCACACATGGCCGACCCCAGCCATAACTTCTATGCAACTCAAAAAGAATTCTACAAAGACCTGAAACAGGTTGAAAAAGAAATGCGCCGTAAAAACAGAGGCACTGAAAGCAAAGCCGAAAAGGCTGAGATGGAACAGGAAATGCCCGGCTACGAACTTTTCAAACGCTGGGAAAATTTCATGGAACCCCGTGTTTACCCTAGCGGAGATGTCAGGCAGGTAACCCGCGCCTGGGAAGAATACCAGAAATACATGCAGCAAAACCAGGTACAGCGCACAAATCCAGGTACCCTTTCAAGCACCTGGATGCCGGTTGGTCCCTTCGGAGATCCTTCTGGAGGAAATGCAGGCCGTGTAAACGCCATCCGTTTTGATCCCTCTTCCTCCTCCTCTTTATGGGCAGCAACACCCGACGGAGGTCTCTGGAACAGCACCAATCTGGGCACACATTGGTCCACCCTCACCGATCAGCTTGCCGTCATCGGCTCATCCGATGTTGCGTTTGAGCCGGGCAACCCACAAACCATGTACCTCGCCACAGGAGATGGCGATGCAGGTGATTCCTATAGCATGGGGGTATTAAAGTCCACTGACGGAGGCGCCACCTGGAATCCTACAGGACTTTCATGGCCCGTGTCCCAGAGAAGCAAAATATACAAACTGCTCATCAATCCTCTTAATAAAAATGTGCTGATGGCAGCAAGCACCCTGGGTATTTACCGCACCGAAGATGCCGGAGTTACATGGGCATTGGTTGCATCCAGCGGGACAGGAGTCAGCGACATTGAATACCGTCCAGGCGATACCACCATTGTTTATGCTGTGAGTTCCGACTTCTACAAGTCGACCGACGGAGGAAAAACATTCAGCATCATTACAAGCGGTCTTCCGGTTAACTCCGCAGTAGATCGTCTGGCGATTGCTGTTACACCTGCTAACCCCTCTTATGTATACGTGGTTGGCAGCGATGCGAATAACGACGGCTTTCAGGGTTTTTACCAAAGCACCGATATGGGAACAACATTTACATCCAAGGCCACCAGCCCGAATCTCCTTGGATGGTCTGCTGCCGGAAATGATACAGGAGGACAAGGATGGTATACCCTTTCCATCGCCGCTTCTCCTACTGATGCCAATGAAGTTGTTGTCGGGGGTGTGAATATCTGGAGAACAACAACGGCAGGAACAAGCTGGAACATTTTCGGACACTGGACCGGACAAGGTGCTCCTTATGTACATGCTGATATCCACGATCTTATTTACCAGTCGGGCTCTACTATTTATGCAGGTACCGATGGCGGTGTATTCAGCACCAGCAACAGCGGTAACAGCTGGGCAGCCATTAACGGAAACATGAACATTGCCGAGATCTACAAAATAGGAATGAGCAAGACCAACCCGACACTCATTATTGCCGGACATCAGGATAATGGAACCAATCTGTACAGCGGAGGCTGGAACCAGACAATGGGCGGCGACGGCATGGCCTGCTTTATCGACTGGAGCAACGATAAAGTGATGTATGGCGAACAATACAGCGGATCATTCAATGCCTCAACCGACGGAGGTGTCAGCTGGAACGGAATCACCACCGGCTTGACTGGTAACGGAGCCTGGGTCACTCCCTGGCATCAGGACCCTGCTACCGCGAATACCATTTACGGTGGTTATCAGCAAATGTTCAAATCAACTAACCGTGGAACCAACTGGGCTCAGATCGGTACTTTGCCGGGAACCTCTTCTATCGTGGAATTTGCAATTGCTCCATCCAATGCTCAGGTGATGTATGTTATTCAGGGTAAAACCCTGATTAAAACCATCAATGGCGGAACAGCCTGGACCAATGTCACAGGCACATTGCCGGTAGCCAGTGCCCGCATCACAGATGTGGCGGTGAAAAACAACGACCCGAACACGGCATGGGTAACTTTTTCAGGTTATTCCAGTGGCAACAAAGTATATGTGACGAGAGATGGCGGAGCTACCTGGACGAATTTCTCTACAGGTCTTCCTAACCTGCCAACCAATTGCATCGTTTACTGGAACGGTACCAAGGAAGGAATGTATGCCGGTTGCGACGTTGGCATTTTCTACCGTGACTCTACCATGAGCTCGTGGATCGCTTACAACACAGGACTCCCGAATGTCTCCGTTCATGATTTAGAAATCTTTTACCCTCTTGGAAAAATTCGTGCCGCTACATTTGGCCGCGGTCTTTGGGAGGCCGATCTGTATAACAATGGAACACTGCCACCAATTGCCAGCTTCGTAGCCGACAAACGTCAGGTATGCCCTGGTTCTACGGTTAACTTTACCGATCAGTCGACCTTTGTGCCTACTTCCTGGAGCTGGACTTTCCAGGGTGGAACACCTGCCACATCGAACCTGCAAAACCCATCTGTGGTCTACAATACAGCGGGTACTTACAGCGTGACACTCACCAGTTCGAATGCAAACGGGAACAATTCAATGACAAAAACAGTTTATATACAGGTAGTCGCGACAGTGGCACTGCCGTTGGCACAGGATTTCCAGAACAGCACCTTCCCTCCTGCCAACTGGATCAATTACGATGCAGCCAATGACAACATCACCTGGATGCGAAATGCAACGACTGGAAAAGGAAGCAATGCCTGCATGTGGTATGATAATTATGACATCAATGCAACCGGTACCCGGGATGAATTCCGGACACCGATATTTAATGTCAGCACAGCCAATCAGAAACTGTATTTCGATGTGGCATACGCACAGTATGACAATACCTACAGCGATTCACTGGCTGTTTTGATTACAACCGATTGCTGGGCTACCTCCACAACACTTTATGTAAAGGGCGGGACTTCGCTCGCTACGGCACCGAATGTGACCAACAATATTTTTGTTCCCACCGCCAATCAATGGCGTACGGATACGGTCAGTCTCGCTCCATATATCGGGTTAAGCTCACTGATGGTTGCATTCCAGAACCGCGGACACAATGGCCAGGCTATTTATGTTGACAATATCAATCTGACCACGGTGATTGCCGGAGTTGCAAATCTTTCGGATCAGGGGCAGCTGAATATTTTCCCGAATCCATTCACGGATAAAGTCAGGTTTGATTTTGGCCAGTCGGCCGAACCGAAAATCATCAGCGTGTTCGACATTTTGGGTAAAAAGATAAGTTCCGTTTCGGTGAGCGGCACATCAGCTGAAATGGATTTGAGCAGCCTGAGTGCCGGAATCTATCTGATTCAGGTCAAAGTAAAAGACGGTTACATTACACGTAAAGTAATGAAGCAGTAAGCGCTCAATCAAGGATAATAAAACAAAACAAGCGGCTAATAGCCGCTTGTTTTGTTTTATTTCTGATCGCAGAAAAAGAGAGTTCATTATCAATCATTCCTTTTCACCAGCTTTGATTTGTACATTTTTTCACTGGTGGAAAGTGTGATGAAATAAATACCGGAAGGCTGACTGCTCATATCAAGCATGCTTGTGTTCCTTCCTTTTGCAGCATAAAGCTCTGTGGAGCATACGACCATTCCTTTGAAATCATATACTTTTAACAAGGCAGGACCATCTTCAAAAGCGGTATAGGTGATTTCAGTCCTGTTGTTGGTCGGGTTGGGCTTTAACCCGAATCCGGCTTTGCCGTCGTCAATCTCCAGATTGGCTACTGCGGAATAACTTGAAACACCGTCCAGATCGGTTTGCTGCAACCTGTAATAATACATTCCGGCAGACACGTTTGGATCAATGAGATTGTAACGGAGGGCTGTTGAGCTGTTTCCTTCAGGAGCTTCGGATTTCACCTTACCGATCAGTGAGAAATCCTTGCCATTGGTTGATCGTTCAACGGTAAAATAGGAGTTATTGGTTTCTGTGGCCGTTTCCCACGACAGGTATGCGCTTTCTCCGCCTTTATAAACGGCATCAAAAGAGATCAGTTCAATGGGCAAAGGAGCGCAGGATGCGCTCACGTTGATCAGCGTTGTGAGTGTCTGTTTCTCGCCACAGCTTCCCGCTACTTCACAGGTATAGGTACTGTTTGTGCCGGGAGTGACACTGATGCTCTGAGTGGTTTGTATGGGCACGGTAGTCCATGTATAACTGGTTGCACCGGCAGGAGCAGTGAGGGTGGCTGTATTACCCAGACATACAGGGTTTGCTGTAGATGTGATAGCCGGGAGCTGAACACCCGTACCGGCTGAGATGGTATAACTGCAAACATCACCGGCGAAGCCATCGATCATAATTACGTAGGAATTTCCGATCACCAGGTTATTACAGTTCATTGTAAATCCAGCGGCACTTTGATAGAAAGGAGATGCTGTGGCAAAATTGGTGCAACCTCCACTCGGGTTCGTTGAGAAAATCTGCATCTGAATACCGGAAGCTGGCGATTTAAAGCAGGTACCTACCGTTACCGTAAATGTAACTTTGGTAGCTGCAGCCGTAAAGCGAACCCAGGAATTATTCTGGATAGACACGTCGAAAAGACTAACCCCTTCGGTGGTCGGCAAATTCAGATCGCCGGCAGGATCCTGCTGACCGAACACACCGCCTGTGTTGCAGCAAGTGACCGAATGTGTACCGGCAGCTTCACAGTCGCCCAGCATATTGCTCGGCCAGTCGGCCGCATACGCCACACTGGTGGATGAACTGTACCCGTTGTTCAGATCACATATATTAATTGCATTGGCACATAAATCGTTGGTGGTTGATTGTATGCACAGCCCGAATGTTCCGGCGCCCGTTGCGCTAAAGGCCCAATAGCGAATGTAATAGGTTGCTCCTACAACCAAACCGCTCGCATTGATATAGGGAAGAAATTTATTGTTAGCCGGACCTGTATATGCGGCATTATCGCTGGAACAGGTCACCTGGGTCAGGTTTCCACAGGTACCGCTGTAGAGGGCCATGGATGCGTCCTCGCTTTTTACACCAGGGGGGGTTGCGATATTGGGTTCCGCTGTAATAGTTATCTGACCGCTCGCAGGGATAACTACCGAGAACCATACATCGCCACTTCCATTCGAATAGCCAGCATCCCCTCCAGATCCGCCAACACATGCGCTTGGAAGTGGGGGTTGTCCAGCCACAACAACTTCATTGGTTGCGCCTGAAGTCGTAAACCCGAGATAGTTACAGGCGGTTGTCACCGCAGGAAATGCGATCGCATTGCAGGGCGCGTCATTAGTGGGAACCGCTGATGTGGCAGGACCATAGACACAAATATTGAAAGTCTGTGAAGTACCCAGATAATCACTCACGCGGATATAATAAACCGTACCGGTACTCAGGCCGACAGCCGAAATTGTTTCGGCGATACCAGTACCATTCACATCCTGGCATTGAATCGAAGTCAGTGAGGCACAGGTTCCGGAATACAACTGAACCACGGCATCCATCGTTCCTGATGGCGTAAGGGTAATGGTAGCCGTTGAATTCTGAGCGGTGAATTTATACCAAACATCCTGGGCCCCGGAACCGGAACAACCTGTTGCCGATTGAGTGGCCCCGACTGTGGTTCCGGCAGTGTTTACGCAGCCAACATTCTCAGTAAGGTTCGTTGCACCCGCACAGTCATCATTTGCAGGTGCTGCAGGCGGATTGGAAACACAAATATTGAATGTACCTCCACCGGATCCGGCGGCATAATGGTAGACTCTTACATAATATTTAGTTCCGATAGTGAGCCCTGTTGCATTGATGGTTTCCGCCACATTGGCTGCACCGGCATCCTGGCAGATTTCAGTTGTAAGGGAGGTACACAAGCCAGACAGAAGCTCTACAACGGGATCAAAAGTGGCGATTGTCGGAGTAACAAGAATCTGATGGGAAGTGGCCGTGGCCACGAATGAATACCACACATCATCGTCGGCATTACCAGCACAACCGGTGTAGTCGGCCGTTGCACCCACGGTGGTCCCGGCAGTGGTGACACAGCCGGCATTCGGAGTGAGTGCAATAGCATTATCGCAATCATCATTACTGACAGTCGGAGCGGCACAGGTAATACTGAGTGAATAAGCTCCGGTGGCCGCATTTCCGTTCACGAAAATATAATAGGTGGTTCCTACACCTGTGGCAAACGAAATGGAAGAACGGTTTCCCGAGCAGGCATCGTCGTTTCCATCAATACAACCCAGGGCGGAACAGGAACCGCTGTAGACATTGATTTTCGTATCGTATGACGACCCGCACAGAGACGCTGTCACAAATTGTCCCGTACCGGCAAAGGAATAAAACACACCTACGGCACCGGGTGTTGTTCCGCAATAGCTGGAAGGATCTCCGGAAGAAGTGGCGGTTGCTGTACTTCCCACATAGGTATTTCCGCAGGTAACTGGGATTGCTCCGCTGCAAAAGTCATTTGCCGGCCCGCCGCCGATACAGGGGTCTGAAATCCAGCTGACATCATCGATGTACATACTATTTCCATAATCGCTGACCGCTTTGAAAATAATGTAGTTTGTGGCTGTATTGAAAGCAGCCGGGATAGTATAGGTGTATTGATACCAGGTATTCGCAACTCCCACTGCCGGAGCAAGCGTATACAAACGGTTCACGACACCGAGTGAGGTGGCTCCTGCAAGGCTGGCGGAGGTGTTGACATATACCTGAATATAATCCGCATCCGTGGTATAAGTATAGTTATCTCGGTACATCCAGAAGCTTACGGTGTGAGCATGAGCACCGCAAAGGCTGAATGAAGGGGTAATCAATGTTGCATCATCATTGACAGGAGCATCGTAAGAATCAAACATGGCGCAGGCCGCTCCTGTATGAGCTCCTGAGGTGTATTGAGTCCAGTCATAAGCGCCGACAACAGTGGAGCCTGTCCATCCCGGAGGGCGGAAAGAGGCATCGAACGATTCGGTGTTTGTAGTCTGCCCCTGTAGCGTATGACACATAACCGCCAGAAAAATGGTCAGGAGGATACACGACAATCTTTTTGTCCTGAACATTCCGGTGAAGCCGGACCCTATATATCCTGAGGTAGTCATATACAATTGCCCTATTCTTTTTTATGCCCGGAATCAAATTCAGAAACACTTTCCAGGTTATATCCGTGTTTTGACAAAATATATTTAACCCTGGTCGCGTCGAAAGTATTCGGGCTTTCTGCATTTGGAAATTTTTCCACCACAACCAATGTGATTTCAGCATGTTTGTTTCCCGGTTTGAAAGCAGGTTTGAATTCTGTCACCTCCGGGATGGCATACATTTCAGCAGACAAAGAATCTACCTGCTGGAGGGAGTTAGCGCCGGTAAATGAAAAATGAACAGTTGTCCTGCTTATCCGGATTCCGCCTTCACTGATCTGCCTCGATTGAGCAAACGCATGCGTTATCAGCAGAAGGCTGAAAAAACATAAGACAAATGGCTTTCTGAGTTTCATGAGAAATATCTTCAAATTCCTATAACGCATCATTCAATCCAACCGAAGCCATCTTAAATGATTTCGGCCTTATTTTCCGGAATTTTTCGTCCAGTTTGATGAATATCATCCCGGCCAAAATGCCTTTGAATAATATAATTTTCAATCAAAGCGGGGACCTGATCCCTTAAGCCAATAAAAATACGCGTCTGAGTTTTTGTAGTTGTTGAGATAAAATTAATTATACTTTCCCAAGCTTCAAAGAAATTAAGGCTGTTTTTATCAGCTTTTATCCATAAAAAGCCCGAATTGTTGAAATCAGGCCCAAAAACATTGAAATTTGAGAAGGAAAGCAACATTCAGGCGGGCTGATGGCCTGAATGGAAGGGAAAGCCGAATGAGGAGATAAGATAAATGAATGCCTAATCAATGCCCAGGCATCCACGAAAGCACACGGTATAAATCTGCCTGATAGAGGAGACGGATGCCTGTCATCGTGCAAAGGAATAAGCATGCCCGGCAAGTCCCTCCTTTTTAAAAAACTGAAGGTGTTACCTCCCGGACTATTTCTTCAACAGTCTGGAAGACCAATACCTGTCTGCCGAAGAAAGGTGCACAATGTACATTCCGGAGGAAATATTTTCGCAGGGTATTTCAATCGTGCCGGATATTTTTCCGGCATACTGTTTCGAATAAATCAATCTCCCTTTTGCATCAAATAATTCCATTTTCAGATCGGAAACCATTTCAGAACCGAGTTCCACAAATGCTTTGTTTCCTGAAACAGGATTGGGATAAAGCTGAGCATGAATGGAATGATCCGTCAGATCCGAAATACCTGTCACAGAAGTGCCTTTCAGCAGGATTGCCGTGGTAGACAATGGAGGCAATGTAATACTCAGAACATTCGCACTTGAGGTCACGCTACCGGTACTCAATGCATTGCTTGTGTGAGAAACAAAAGTTTCATTCGAGGGCAAAGAACTGATGCGCTTCGTGCTATAGCTTCCATTGGCAACCGTAAAATTGCTCAGTGTGATATTGCTCACACGACTTGCCGTAAGCGAACGGTTCACCAGAACCACTGTCAGCGAATCGCCGGCTGTGTT